>JAFEGQ010000162.1 GCA_018239785.1 Verrucomicrobiota bacterium | reverse complement strand
TAACCCAATCACTTGAAAAATTGGCAAAATTTTCATCGATTTTTGAGAGCAGATGAATAAAAAATTTTATATAATAGAGGAAAGAAGAAGCAGGAGAAAAAAACTATGCGAGAAGCCATTGATCTTATTATCGGAAATGTGCGAAAAGTGCTGGCAACTATAAAGGGCAAAAAACGGCGTAAGCTCGCCTTGCAACCTGAGCGGGTCGAACAACAACAGCCAGGGCGCAAAGAGCAGTAGCCTCTACGAGGAGAAAAGGATGTCCAAAGAGAACGCGATCGCAAACTTAAAAGAGTTTGGAAAAGAGCTTGGTCTTGAGGGGCTCGAATTTGACGAAAACAACACCTGTATTTTGGGCATCGAAGACAAATTTTCGATGCACCTCACTTATGAGCCTAATTCCGACCGGCTCTATATTTATTCCCCGCTTTTGGATGGTCTGCCAAACAACGATACCGTTAAGCTCAAACTCTATGAGAGATTGCTTGAGGGCTCCTTGCTCGGTGGACAGATGGCAGGAGGGGGCGTAGGGGTTGCAGTGAAGGAGGGATTAATCATTGTCCATTGCACTCTTGAGATGGCCCATTCTCTCTCTTCGGCATTGCGTGCTTTTGCGGCTCTTTTCGTCGAGACCGTTGAGTTTTGGTGTGCAGTGTGTCAGGATTTGGCTGCAGGTCGTGAGAATAACGCGCAGTACATGCCAGGAGCTCCGATGAAGAGTGGGGGAGCGACAAGTGGTGGAAGTAAACCTCCTCCTCCAAAGCATGGGGAAGGATTTATTCGGGCTTAAGCGTTTAAAGAAAGATGGGGGGCGTGAGCGATGAACTTGATGCAGATCGTAGGGAATTTAGGGAGTGATCCTGAAGAGAGTGTGACGCCCGATGGGCAGAAAGTCGTCTCCTTCAGAATCGCAGTCAACACCCGAAAAAAGGGAAAAGATATCACGGTTTGGTATCGAGTGACCATTTGGGGCGATCGCTTTGATCGGATGCTCCCTTACATTAAAAAGGGGAGTTCGCTCCTTGTGATTGGAGAGCTCCAAAAACCTGAGATTTACACAGACAGAAATGGTCAGCCCCAAATATCGCTCGATATCACAGCTGACATCTTGAAGTTTCTCCCGGGGAAAGGGGGCACGGAAGGGCAAGCGGGCTTAGGAGCTAAGGGAGCGATGGGCTCTGCTTCTCCTGCCGCCTCGATCCCTCTCGCCTCTCTAGGAACTCCAATGGGAGCTTCCGTTGCCTCTTCCACCAATTTTGACGACGACCTCCCTTTCTAAGGCAATGCACAGTTTTCCTGCGGGAAACTGTGCATGTGGAATTAAATTTTCTCTCTGTGTCCTCTGTGGTAGAAAAGAAAACATTTAACCACAGAGAGCACAGAGGACACAGAGAAAGGCAGCAGTAGGAATACATGGAAATCAAAGTAGGAAAGCGAGAAGAAGCTGATCTTGTCATTGTCCCTTGTTGGGAAGAGGGGGGGCTCGCCTATGAAACTCCCGATCTTCTTGAAGCTACAGCGCTTCCCCTTAAGTTAGGGGATTTCAAAGGGAAAGCCGATGAAATCGCCCTTCTCTATGGCGAAGGGCCAGAAAAGAGGGTGCTCCTCTTAGGCTTAGGCAAGAAAGAAAAGTTAACTCGCGATCAGATACAGAAGGCCTATGCCACTGCTTTGCAACGGGCGCGCGGTCTTAAAGCGCAAGCGATCAATGTGTTTTTCCCCCATGAGAAGACCTTTCTCGTTGATGCTGTGGAAGCGCTTCTCCTCGCTAACGAATCGTTTCACTCCTTGAAAGGGACAGAGAAACCCACACCTCTTATTCAAAAATTCAACTTTCCTACAGCGACGCATGCCGATGCGGAGAAGTTCCGAGAGGTGCAGCAGATTGTAGAAGGGGTGCATCTTGCGCGGGAGCTGACCAATCAAAGTTCCGAAGTTTTGACGCCTGAAGAGCTCGGCCAGTGCGCGAAAGCGATTGCTAAAGAATATCCTAAGGTAAAAGCTACAGTTTTTTTGAAGGAAAAAATTCAGAAAGAGGGGATGGGGCTGCTTCTCGCTGTCAATCGAAGCTCTAAGCGGGACCCTGCCTTTATTATTCTTGAGTATAAAGGGGCCCCAGACTCTGATGAGCATACGGTATTAGTTGGCAAAGGGATCACCTTTGACACAGGAGGCTTGAGCCTGAAACCCACCGATGGGATGCTCGCGATGCGCAGCGATAAGGGAGCAGCAGCGGCTGTGCTTGCGACTGTGAAGGTGGCAGCAGCGCTGAAGCTGAGAGTTAATGTGACGGCGGTGGTTCCTTCTACTGAGAATTGCCTTGGTGGAGAGAGTTATCGGCCGGGGGATGTCTATAAGTCTTACCTCGGGAAAACGGTCCATGTCACCAATACAGATGCTGAGGGGCGCCTTGTTTTGGCCGACGCGCTTGCTTACGCCGCAAAAAACCTCAAGCCCACCCGCATCATTGATTTAGCGACTCTGACAGGGGCGATTGTCGTCGCTCTTGGCGAAGACACGGCTGCTGTGATGAGTGACGATGAAGGGCTGGTGAAAAAATTGATCAAGTCGGGCGAGCGGACGAGCGATCATCTTTGGCGAATGCCCTTGATTGCAGCTTACCGCAAAGAGCTCGACTCAGAGCTTGCCGACCTCAAGAATTGTTCGGGGCGCTCAGCGGGAGCCATCATCGCCGCCCTCTTTTTGCGCGAGTTTGTTCCCGAAGAGATTCCATGGGCCCACCTCGACATCGCAGGTTCTTGCCTCATTAGCAAAGAGACTTCATTAGCCCCGCATAAGAGCACCGGCTATGGAGTGAGGTTGTTAGTCGACTTTTTGCGCTCATGACATGAGATACTTACGGAATCTGGAGATTTTAGACCCTAAGGTGGAAAAATTTGCCCGCCGCTGCGTAGTAAAGGGGAGGAAAAGGGGTTTTTTTAGCTGTGAGCGTCTCTTTCTCGCCCAGCTGTATGGCCACAAAATTCTCGCAGGGGATGTCGCTGACGTCGAGGTGCGTTTTATTGACGATGAGATTGGCCATGGCCTTTTTGCCGCTCGCCCTTTTCCCCCTTTGACTTATCTGGGAGTCTATACAGGCATCTTGAAGCGACGCGATCTGTTTGCCCGCAAGACCAATGATTATTGCTTCTGTTACCCTTGCGGGTGTTGGAGCTTAAGGCCTCTCATGATCGATGCTCAAGAGGCAGGCAATGAGATGCGCTACATCAACCATTCTCTGGAGCCTAATGCAGAAGCCTTAGGTGTCCCTATAGACGGGCTTGTCCATGTGCTGGTGCGCACCTCAAAAGCGGTGGAGGCTGGGGAGCAGCTCACCTTTGACTACGGCCCCTTTTATTGGAAGAAGCGGAAACACCGCTCTCTCCTTTGAGGAAAATAACAGGATAGGAGATTTCTAGAGGTTCAGTGTTGCAAGTCTTTCTTCAGCTTTTTTAGCAATACATTAGACCTCTTTCGAAATTCAATCATGTCAGTTGTCAAGATTAGGTGGCTGGCACTTGGCATAAAGGTAAGTAAGGTAGAAGTCTCGGGCTGCTCTTGCGCTTGCGCGCATTGGAGCAGAATAG
>JAFEGQ010000161.1 GCA_018239785.1 Verrucomicrobiota bacterium | reverse complement strand
GAGCAGCATATCTGCTGGTTCTGCGACTTTTGCGCAAGTGCCAACGCAGCGCAAACGAGCAGCCCGAGACTTCTACTTGCTAACCTCATGCTTTCGCTCTCCTCATCAATTTCGAAAGAGGTCTACTCTCTACTAGAGGATAGCGTGGCGAAGCTCCTGAATAAATTAAAATTTTTATTTATTTGTCTCGTTTGTATAGCTGAGACGGCGTAAGAAAAGATGAAAGAATCCTAAGTAGATGCGGAGCAAGTAGGGAGTTTTGCGCTCTTCGCCAAGGAGGAGCGAGGAGCTGCTTTGGCCAAGGCGGGCCAAAGAGCGCTTTTCCCGAAACTTCAGGTGGCGGCGCAAGTAAACTCGCTTTTGATCGTAAATCTCCCCTTTCCCCTCTTTGTCGATATTGGTGAAATGGTGGGGTTGATCGGCTAAAAAAAGTTCAGCGGGAGTGACTTTGAGTCGGTTAAAGCGCCGATCGTGCAAAATCCACACGACCCTGAGGCCAAGTTTGGCATAATCTTCATTGCGCTTTTGGACCTCATCTGCCGAAATGGGAGAGCATTGCACCTCAAAGACAAAATTTTCCCAATAGACGTCGGCAATGCGACCAATCTGGGGAAAAGGGTGCTCCACCCTTGCATTTGTAAGACGGGAGAGGAGGTGCGCTTGCGTCTGCTGATGAGGAAGACTTTTACCCTTGCAGTGACGGGTCCGAGGATGGTAAAAATGACGGCAGCGCACAGTGCCCGCGCGTAGACGCAAAGGGGCCCTGCAGCTAGGACAAAAATATTCACACTTGCGATCGGCTTGATCGACGTGGATCACTTCGCCAGATGTGGTTTGTCCAAAGATTTGCATAGATTGACACGAAGAGAGGGAGAGAGGAAACTACTTGTGCTTCATTTTTTTTTCGGTGATTATGTATAGCACGGCTGGCAATATCTCCCCAGGGTCAAATGACAAAATCTAATTTCTCAGGGCATTTCAATCCTCAGACGCAGCAGAAGGTCGAGGAACTCATCGCAATCGCGAAGGATCAAGGTTTCCTTACCTATGAGGAGATCAACGAAGTTCTGCCGATGAATCTCGATTCGGCCGAAGCCATCGACGAGGTGCTCATCTACCTCAGTGGGATGGATGTCTCGATCCTCAATCAAGCAGAAGTGGACCGCCTCAAAGAGCGGACGCGCGAGACCAAAGAGGTAGAAGGGGCTGTGCGCCGAGGCGAGGGCTCTCCCGATGACCCCGTGCGGATGTACCTCAAAGAGATGGGGTCTGTTCCCCTTTTGACCCGTGAAGAGGAGGTGGAAATCTCCAAGCGGATCGAAAAAGGGCAGATGCACATCGAGCGGATCATCATGCGCTTTCGCTATTCGGCGAGAGAGGCGGGATCAATTGGCCGCTACCTCGAGCAGGGCAAAGAGCGTTTTGACAAAATTGTCGCCGAAAAAGAGGTCACCGATAAACCAGCCTTCTTGAAGAGATTGACGAAACTCTGTGATCTTCTTGAGCAAGAGGATCAGCTCCTCAAAGACCTTCTTATCCGTTCTAAAGATGTGAACCTGCCTAAGCTCGAGCGGATGGGACTGAATGAAGAAATTGAAAAAAGTCGTATCCGCACACAAGCTCTTTTGCGCCGCTTCTCTTTCCGTCACAATGTGATTGAAGATTTTGGAGAGGTCATCCTACGCGCCTATGATCGGTTTTTACAGCTTGAAAAAGAGATCGAAGACCGCAAATCGCGCGCCGATCGAAACAAGTATGCAGCTGCAAAATTAGCCGCCTCTGAGCGCAAATTGCGCAAGCATGAGCTTGCTGCTGGACGGACGCTCGATGAATTCAAGCGCGATGTGAGGATGCTGCAGCGTTGGCTCGACAAAAGCCAAGAAGCTAAGCGAGAGATGGTGGAATCGAACTTACGGCTGGTCATCTCAATCGCTAAAAAATATACGAACCGGGGTCTCAGCTTCTTGGACTTGATCCAAGAGGGAAATATGGGCTTGATGAAGGCCGTCGAAAAATTTGAATATCGGCGCGGCTACAAGTTCTCTACTTACGCCACCTGGTGGATTCGGCAGGCGGTCACCAGAGCCATTGCCGACCAAGCGCGGACGATTCGGATCCCTGTCCACATGATCGAAACGATCAACAGGGTCCTCAGGGCGGCAAAAAAACTCATGATGGAGACGGGGAGAGAGCCCACTCCTGAAGAGCTCGCCGATGAGCTGGGGATGACACCCGACCGGATTCGGGAGATCTATAAAATTGCTCAGCACCCCATCAGCTTGCAAGCAGAGGTGGGCGATGGAGGGGAGAGTCAATTTGGAGATTTCATCGAAGATACGGCTGTCGAATCTCCTGCCGAGGCGACCGGCTACTCAATCCTCAAAGACAAAATTCACGAGGTCCTTTCGACATTGACCGAACGGGAGAGGACGGTGCTGATCCAGCGCTTTGGCTTGCTCGATGGGAAGCCAAAGACTCTCGAAGAAGTGGGGCTGATGTTTAACGTCACGCGGGAAAGGATTCGGCAAATTGAGGCCAAAGCGCTGCGCAAGATGCGCCATCCGACAAGGGCCAAGCACCTGAAAGCTTTCCTTGATTTGATTGAGGCGGAGTGAACATCTTTGGCCCTGGCGGCCTTTTAGCTGCCAAGATGGGCTCTTATGAAGAGCGATTGCCCCAAGTAGAGATGGCTGAAGTGGCCTCGCGCGCCTTCCAAGAGGGGGGCATTGCGCTGATTGAGGCGGGAACGGGGACGGGCAAAAGTTTTGCCTACCTCGCAGCAGCCATCGAATCTGCCCTTGAGCGCAAGCAGCGCACCGTGATTTCTACCCACACCATTGCGCTCCAAGAACAATTGACTTCAAAAGATATCCCTTTCCTCCTCGACGTTGTCGGTGGAGAGCTGGAGGCTTGTCTTGTAAAAGGGATGTACAACTACACGTGTCTGCGCAAGCTTGAGGACGCGGAGCTAGAAAAGAGGGAGCTTTCCTTTGAAGAGCAGGAGCAGCTTGCTCAAATTAGCGATTGGGCAGAGCAAACTACGGAAGGATCTAGATCCGATTTGCCCTTTGTCCCCTCCTCCTCCGTGTGGGAGAAGGTGGGGGTTGAGTTTGACCGGTGCTCGAAGATGCGCTGTCCGCATTTCAAAAAATGCTTTCTCTTTAAGGCGCGAGAGCGGGCCCAAGAAGCGCAAATTCTCGTCGTCAACCACCACATTCTCCTTGCCGATTTGCAAATGAAAAGCGAAGGAGAGGCGGGGATTTTGCCCCCTTATGATCAGCTTGTCATTGATGAAGCGCACCATCTTGAGGAGGTGGCATGTGAAGTGTGGGCGCAAAGGTGTTCTAGAGTTGCCCTTGTGCGCCAGCTCTCCCTTTTGGCGAGCGATCGGCAGAAAGAGGGAAAATTCTTCCTATTAGCCTCTAAGTTGCCAGGGCGCCTCACCTCTCTCCTTGAGATGGAGTTGCCTGCGAAAAAAAGAGCCCTTGTCGCTGATGTCAATGAGGCTTTTTACCAGCTCGAACAGCTGACAAGGGGGGGGAAATGTCGTTTGACCTCTTTAAGTCAGCTCGAACCTGCGCTCGGCGCTTTGCAACACTTGCATGGGCAGCTCACCGCATTTGGAGAGGATTTGCGCTCTCTCATTAAGCAAGTGGAGGCGTTAGAAGAGGAGCCAAGTCCTCTTGTCGACATCCGGGCCATTGCAGATCGACTTCTTCATTTTGCGGATGTATTGGATCAATTTGCTTTTCAGCCCCCCTCTAGCGATGAAGTGCGGTGGATAGAAGGAGCGTTTACCAACATATCGGCCATTGTCGCGCGGCTTGACATTGACACTCTGTTGGCAAAACGCCTTTTCGATCACGTCGCTGCGGCTGTCCTGACTAGCGCGACCCTTACGACGGGGGGCAGCTTCTCCTTTTTGCGTCAGCGTTTGGGTTTACATGCGGACTACAAGATCGAAGAGCGGATCTTCCCCTCCCCTTTTTCTTTTGAGACGCAAGCGTTGCTTGCCGTTCCCACCGATTTTCCCGATCCCAGCCACCCTGGATTTGTCATGGCTGCAGCTCAATGCATTGAGGAAACGGTAATAGCCAGCCGTGGAAGCGCTTTTATCCTCTTCACCTCGTTTCAGATGCTCGACGAGTGCTACTTGCTTTTGGAAAAGCGCCTCTCTCAATTCACGCTACTGAGACAAGGGGAGATTCCCCGCCAAAAGCTCCTCGAGACGTTTAAAAGTTCGCCAGGGGCTGTACTTTTTGGGACCGATTCCTTTTGGGAGGGGGTCGATGTGGCGGGAGATGCGCTCCGCTGCGTTGTCTTAGTAAAACTCCCCTTCCGCGTCCCTACAGAGCCCCTCATCGAAGCGCGCTTAGAGACCATCAAAGCCAAAGGGGGCAATCCCTTTTACGACTACACAGTGCCGCAAGCGATTGTCAAATTTAAGCAAGGGATCGGGAGGCTAATCAGGCATAGAAATGATCGGGGGTGTGTCGTTTGTCTTGACAATCGCCTCCTAACAAAAGGCTATGGGCGTATCTTTCTTAACAGTTCTCCTCCGTTTTTTAAATTTTTTGATCAAAAAGCTGTCGTTGTGAAAACGTTGGAGTCTTTCTATGAGAAAATCTCGCAAAATAATTGCCTCTCTTCTCCTTAATTTTAAAAAATATATTGGTATATAAAATAAATCTAAAATTCTTTAAAATAGTTATCTATGGAACCTATTTTATCTAACCGTTACTCCCCTCCTGGCATTCGCTACACTGCGCAGCGTTTGGCCTTTTTTTCTGGGTGTCTCTCTGCAACGGTTACCTATTTTTGGAACAAACGCTATCGGCAATGGCGCCATCTTTCTCTCAGTGTGGCCCCCTTCTGGACTCTCGCTTTGGGTTTGGGGCAATGGCGCCCTCTTCGCTCCATCTCGCTTCCTCAGGGGTATGTCTTTCAAAAGCATGAAGGGACAAGTGGGACTGTTGAAAGAGAGGGGCTTACAGGGGCGTGCCATAGCCTCGCTTATGGTTTGACCCGTCCTCTCGCAAAATCTGCGCTGTATCAAGGCCTAAGTCCTTGCCATTTTCCGAATCATGTCCATCGCAAGGCGCGAGAAGAGGTAGCGCGTCTTTTAGGCTTTGAATTTGTTAAGTATGAGAGCTTTCAAGAGAGGGGGCAAGATCAGACTCTCTTGCTCGATGGCATTCGGAGGCGCGCGTCTGGCTTTACCGATTGTATTAAAGAATTAGCTGACAAAGAAGACTTGCAAGCGTTTATCAATCAGACGGTTCACGGGGAGGAGCTGCAAAAAGCGACTTGTTCTTTGCTACAAGAGCATCTTGCTGGATTTAAGACGATTCAGTCTCAAATGGAAGAGCTCAACATTCACTCTGAGTCGAAAGGAGATGTTGCGCTGTTGTTTGTCCCTTTTGCCGGTTATTCCCGCTACATGATGACCGATGCGTTTGCCTACTTAGCTGCGGGGTATGACGTGATGCTGACCGATCTGCGGGGATTTGGCTTTAGTGAGGGGACACCTTGTGCTGAGGGGACCCGTCTTGACACAGAGGCGATGGTGGAGTCGGCATTTTCTTGGGGCGCTCAGGGAATTGTCTCTCATGGGCGTTGTATGGGGGGATTTCACGCCCTTTACGCCACCAATTATGCGCAAGGAAAGGGGCGTCTGGTGAAAGGATGCATCATTGATCGGTATGTATCACTTCCAAGTCGCGTCCTCTCTCAAGAGGGGATGGAGGTCCCGGATCAGGTAGTAGGAGCGATTTTGGGCGGATTAGGCGATTATGTTTATCCTTACGATAGTGGCGCTGAAATTGGAAAGGAGGGTTTTTCCTCTGTCCCTTTTGGAATGATTCGGGGGACAAAGGATATGTTTGTCAATCCTCTGAGGATTACGAATGAAAGTGAAGAACAAGGGAAAGATGCTCATGTGGGCATTGCCTTAAAGGCTCTTGGGCAAGAGGGGAATCCTAAAGAATATGTGCTCGATTTGCCCATCAACCATGGTGACGATTGGTGGGAAGATAAGTCTCATTGCGGCAAAACGCTGCAGTTTATCTTCAAGAAAAAAATTGGAGCGTAGCGGAGTCGAACCGCTGGCCTCAACAATGCCATTGTTGCGCTCTACCAACTGAGCTAACGCCCCATTTCCAGAGAGAAGTTTAGCCGTGTCTTGATTAAAGAGCCATTGCTTAAAATACCTTGCCCCAAGAAAGGCTGACTTGGTCGGTCTCTCCTTCGGTACTCACGGGACTGCGGCTGACTTTATTTTCAAAGCCATGGATATAAGCGAGGGTAAATTGATGGCATTGCCATGCATAAGAAAGACCTGCAGTGATGTGGTGAATAACGACGGGGGCCAGGAGGGTGTTATTGAGGAGCTCACGGGTCGGGACCACCTGTTGGCCGAAGTTATACCCCACCCGCGCTGTCCAGCAGGGAAGAAAATCAAAAGCTGCCCCTAATTTAAAGACAAACTGATTGCGCCAGCCAAGCCCAGGCCCGCTTGCAGCTCCGTCTGGCTGGTTGGTATTGCTCGTATTGCCATAGGCGGGGACTGTGTTCCAAAGATGGTAGCCAAAGTCTGTGGATAAGACAAAGCAATCGGAAAGGAAACAAGCTGCTCCTAGCCAAAAGGTGGAGGGGGTGGAAAAATTCCCTCCTTTGGGTGCTAAGCCCCGATATCTTGCAAATTTTTCCACCCAGTTCTTCGTCTCATAAGAGACTCCTAAGGTCAAGAAATCCATGAAATTCCCCAACCAACCGATGGTGACTCCAAAGCCCCATTCTGCATCGACGCCCCGATTCGTCACATCTGAAGGGTGAACGGAAAAATTCATTAAATTTTCTAATCCATGAGCCTCTAGACGATTGTAAGAAATATTCAGGGCGACTCCAACGCTATGACAAGAGTTAATGGCCCATGCAAGGGAGGGGGTAAAGTAGTATTGATCGACTAAAAAAGAGGGGTTCGACGTGCCAAACGGTGTAGGGGTGCCGTAATCTGTCGCAAGGACCCCCTTGCGAAAGAAGGCAAGTCCTCCCGTTAAGTGGCAAGGGAGAGGCGCAGCCAGCCCCAATTCGGGAAAGACAAAGTTTTGATTGCTATGGATGTGCTTGCCTAAATGGGTGTTGGCTTCCTCCTTCAACCAATCCAGACCAATGTCTACCCGCTTGCAAAGACAAGAGAGACCAGCTGGGTTGATTGCAACGACAAGGCTATCTTGAGGGAGCGCAACAGCAACGCCTCCCATTCCCTTCCCTTGAGCTCCATAACCGATCTGGTAGAGCCCATTCATGCCCCAAAGAGAGAGGGGGAGTAAGATGGCCAAGATATACTTCATGAGGTATCCTCTTAACTTTAACCTAGGGCTAGGCTAACCTTTGGGTTCGATTCAAATCAAGGTCGTTCCAAAAGCTTCTCGCTCGGAAATTGCCGGTTGGGAAGGGGAGAAACTTAAAGTTAGGATCGCTGCAGTTCCTGAAAAAGGGCGCGCTAATGCAGAGCTGATTCGGCTCCTCAGTTTGGCCTTGGAAGTGGCTCCGACAAGAATTAAAGTGGTAGCAGGGCTCAACAGTCGCCTCAAGCGGATTGAGGTAGAAGGGCTCTCTGGAGAAGAAATTTTGGCGAGGGTGAAAGCATGAAGAGTTTTAGCGATGTTGAAATGGCGCCAGCGGATCCCATCTTTGGATTGAATGTGGCTTTCCAAAGCGACCAACGCCCTAACAAAGTGAATTTGGGCGTTGGAGTCTATCGTGATGGAGATCTCAAAACTCCTCTCCTCCACTCGGTGCAAGAGGCCGAAGAGCGCCTTGCGAAAGAACACCAGGCAAGATCTTATTTGCCCATCGATGGCGATCGACGCTATGCTGAGGCTCTGACGTCTCTCGTCTTTGGTCCAGCATTGGAAAAGAAAGTCTATTGTGCGCAAACCCCTGGCGGAACAGCAGCCTTAAGGGTTGCAGGAGATTTTCTCTTCCAAGTCCTGCATCACACGACGATTCATCTTCCCACCCCCACCTGGGAAAACCATCGCAATGTATTTGTCTCATCTGGGCTGCAGATTGCTGCCTACTCCTACTATGACCACCGCGCTCATGAGTTGTTGATGGAGCCGCTTTTAGCGGATTTGGAGAAAATTCCTATGGGAGAGTGTGTGCTTTTCCACGCAAGCTGCCAAAATCCGACCGGCGTCGATCCAACTCCTGAACAGTGGAAAAAAATCGCCCAGGTGGTGAAGGTGCGCAATCTCCTTCCCCTCTTTGATTGCGCCTATCAAGGATTTGGAGAGGGTCTTGAAGAAGATGTGGCGGCGATGCGTCTTTTCGCAAAAGAGGGGATTCCCCTCCTCGCTGCTTACTCTTGCTCTAAAAATTTTGGGCTCTATGCCGAAAGAGTCGGGGCCCTGTTTGCGTTCTTCCCTCAAGAAGAGGCTCTCAAGCGGTTGGGATCTCAGATGTGCCGCCTCATTCGGAGCAACTACTCCAACCCCCCTTGCCATGGCGCTTGGGTCGTGCAGGCAATTTTGGGAGATGCCAAGCTGCGCCTAGAATGGGAGCAGGAACTGACAAAGATGCGCCAAAGAATTCATCAGATGCGCCATGCTTTAATGGAGAGTCTGATGGGAAAAGGAAAGAAGGGATTTGCGTTTCTTCAGCGACAAAAGGGGCTCTTCTCGTTTTCTGGCCTCGAACAGCCCCAAGTTGAGCGGCTCAAGAGCGAATATGGCGTTTATATGACCAATTCTGGCCGGATCAATGTGGCTGGCTTAAATGAGAAAAATCTCGAGTATGTTGTGGGAGCCATTTGCGCCGTTTTGTAATTCGCGCTAAGGGGATTTTCCTCTTAAGTGGGATTCTTCTTTTGCTTCTCCTCGTCCCCTCTAGAGTGGCCTTTCGCCTGCGCAGCTCTGCTGTGGAGCTCCTTTTTCCCCCGCGCGGTGCCTCCTACTCTCGTTTGGAAGAGCTTGAGTTGGAAAATCGGCAAATCCGCATGGAGCTTAAAACTTTAAGAGCTTGTTTTGAGCAGCTCCAGATGCTCAAAGGGTGGGAATTTTCAGCGCCCCCGATTGCAGCTCCTGTCATCTATCGCAACCCAGCTGCTTGGAACAGCTCCTTGTGGGTTGGTGTGGGGGCAAGAGAAGGGGTGGAGATCGACAGCCCCGTAGTTAAAGGGGATGCGATTGTGGGGGTGGTCGATGCGGTGGAGGAGAGGACTGCTCGCATTCGCTTGATCAGTGATTCTGCTCTATGTCCTTCAGTGAGAGTCGAAAGAGGTGGGGTCCTTCTTGCCAAGGGGGAATTACATGGGCGTGGCGAGTCTTTGTGGGGAGGTGGAAGCCATCAACTCATCGGGGTGGGATTCAACTATGACTTTGTCGACGAGGCGGGCCCTGCGCGTGATTTGCGCACGGGAGAGTCGGTGAGGGGTGGAGATCCCATGCCTCTAGTTTTACCAGGCGATCAATTGATTACGACCGGTTTGGATGGGATCTTTCCTGCGGGGTTAAAGGCGGCGCAAGTGATAGAAGTGAGACCTCTGAAGGAGGGGGCTTTTGCGTTTGAGCTGATTGCTTCTGCGTCAGCGGGAGATTTAAGTGAGCTTGAGACTCTCTTTGTGCTGAAACCTTCCCCTATGAGGAAGCGTGCGCTATGAGGCGGTTCATCTGCACCTCCCAATGGAGCATTGCGGCAGTATCTGGATCAAGAGGCTCAAGGGTCAAAGAGCCTTGGTGTAACTCTTGGAGAGCTTGTGCCACCTTGGTAAAGGGGGGATGATCTGGCAGATCGGCGAAATGGCGATAGCACCGCCTGCCATCTGCAAAGCCTGCCAGTTCTAATAGGGCTTCGAGATCGAGGTGGTCACATTCAGCGATTGAGGCTAAAGGAATGAGTGGCGATAAGGAGGACGTGCCGGGGTGGATGCTGTGGAGTGTGATCTTCGCTACAAGAGCGCAGCAGGGCTCGAAATTGGAGTTATACCCGTAGGCAAAGTCAGGGTGAATCACCACCTCCCGCGTTTCGCCCACTTGCATCCCCACAACTCCATGGGCCAGACCGGAGATGATATCGTTTAAATGAAAAGTGGATTGTTGCAGCGCCGATACGCAGGTAAGAAGATCGCTATCTTCTAGTTTATAGATGCATAGAGATACCTCGATGGCATCGGAGGTGGTTTGTACCACATCTCCCTCCCCTTTTTTGAGGGTGCGCACAAACAATTTGCCTGGTTGTAGGGCCTCGTAGGCGGGATTTTGAGAGAGTCTGGAGAGGAGTCTTTCGGTTTCAGCCAAGTTAGAGCGCGCCTGAGCTATCCATTCAAGCGTGAAAGGATGTACTTCTTCCTCGAGTTGGGGGGTGGCCTCTTCTGTAGTGGACAGGGCTCTTGCGATGCCCTTCACATAGGCATCGCAATAACTGGGCAATCCGCTGTAGATCACCTGAGCAATCGTTTCGGTGACATCTGCAGCGAGGGAGCATGAAAAGAGACATAGCAAGAGATAAAGACGCATGTTTAAGGCACCATCAGGTTGAGGATCTTGGTCGTAGGGTCGGTTTCATCGGCAATGAGGGCTTGGACGGCTGGATAGATTTTTGTGTAGCGCTCTATTGCTGAGGTGTCAGATTCCAGACACGCAAAGACAGGGATTTTCTTGTTCACCACAATGCGTGAGATGCACACTTTCTGCTCCAGATCTTCGAGCTCTTGCTCTAGGCTGCTGTAACCCGCACTAGGTGAGTCAACGTACTTAACTGAGGAGTCAAACATGCCTAGCTCTTCCATTGGCCTGATTCGGCTTGGTTTGAATGGTAGGGTTTCGGGGCGATAGCCCATTTCACTCTCAGCGATGTCCTCAGATCTACTACATATCAGACAGTTGTCCGTCCCGAATCCCATCAAGATCCCTATTAAGACCCTGCTATTTCCACAAGCGTCATCGAAGGCAACGTTGGGATCTTCTAGACGTTCCAGCACAAATTCTGGGGTTACAGTCGGCCCTAAGACGTATCTGAAAAGAGGTAGATTGTCAGCAACGACCTTAAGAACGGCAGGGCGATCGAGGAAGGTCACACCATACCATTGGCCATATGGGTCGGGGACTTTATTCACCACGAGGGCAAAGCGTTTGGAGAGGGATTGTAATCCCAACTCTTGCCAGATTCTTAGCCCGCGCCAGATGAGCTGGGATTGCACATAGTATTGAGCCTTCATCTCCCCAAGCGAATAGGGTTTGGCATAGAGTCCTTCAGAGCATAGCGGCTTTACACCTAGAAGCACGTAGCCAGCTTCTGACTCTTCCAAAAAGAAGCGAAAGAGGGTATCGAGAGCGAGTCTGTCAGCGGGAGAGAGTTGCGCGATCTTTTGCTCCCATACGTTTGGCGCGCTCCCCTTGTTGCAACCTGGCTGAGCTATAGTCAACAAGAGGATCAGTGCAAAAAAACTAGAGAGTCTTAACATCGTCTTCAATACAATCTCGTTGTCAAAGTCTCTGAACAAGGAGACGTTAATCTTTAGGAGGACCGGATTATGAGGCTTTTTCGATTTATTTTCATTCTGGCTGTCGGTTTGGCAGCCCAGGTGTCTAATTTGAGTGCTCATCCTGTGGATGGTAGTGACGGATTAGATGCCCTAGAAGGGCATGGCAACATACTGCATGTGCCTCGCAGCAACCTGCACTGCATCGACGGTCAGCTTTATGCAGCTTTTGATGGATATATGCTTCAGTTGGAGTCTGCTCAACGTACGGAGGGGGGAGATTATATTTGTCAAATCGATAGCGCATTTAAGCCGGCGCTTTGCCCTAAAGGACATCTAATGCGTCACCGTTCGCTGCCGGTTGTATCATGCCCGGTTGCCCATTTTGGGAGCGTCGGTAAGAGATCTGTTCACGGGGTAGGTCCCCTACCCCTTGTTTTCCTTCAAGACACCATCAGGTTGAGGATCTTAGTCGTAGGGTCGGTTTCATCGGCAATGAGAGCTTGGACGGCTGGATAGACTTTTGTGTAGCGCTCTATTGCTGAGGTGTCAGATTCCAGACACGCAAAGACAGGGATTTTCTTGTTCACCACAATGCGTGAGATGCACACTTTCTGCTCCAGATCTTTGAGTGCTTCCTCTAAGGTGTTGTAACCCGCACTAGGTGAGCCAACGTACTTAATTGAGGAGCTAAACATGCCTAGCTCTTCCATTGGCCTGATTCGGCTTGGTTTGAATGGTAGGGTTTCGGGGCGATAGCCCATTTCACTTTCGCTAACATCTTCCACTCTACTGTACACCAGGGAGTTGTCTGTTCCAAACCCCATCAAGATTCCCATTAGGGCCCTACTATTTCCACAGGCGTCATCGAAGGAAACGTTGGGATCTTCTAGGCGTTCCAGCACAAATTCTGGGGTTACATTCGGACCTAAGACGTATCTGAAAAGAGATAGATTGTCAGCGACGACCTTAAGAACGGCAGGGCGATCGAGGAAGGTTACAAGATACCATTGGCCACTTGGTTCAAGGGCTTTATTCACCACGAGAGCAAAGCGTTTGGAAAGGGATTGTAATCCCAAATCTTGCCAGATCGTTAGCCCGCGCCATATGAGCTGGGATTCCACATAGTGTCGAACCTCCATCTCCCAAGGTGAATAGGATTTGGCGTAGAGTCCTTCAGTGCACAGCGGCTTTACACCTAGAAGCACGTAGCCAGCTTGCGATTTTTCTAAAAAGAATCGAAAGAGGGTGTCGATCGCGAGTCTGTCAGCGGGAGAGAGCTGCGCGATCTTTTGCTCCCATAGTGTTGGTGCGTTCCCCTTGTTGCAGCCTGGCTGAGCCATAGCTAACAAGAGGATCAGTGCAAAAAAACTAGAGAGTCTTAACATCGTCTTCAATACAATCGATCCACCTGTTGAAAGTTGAGATTCCCTCATAAAATCAAGACAGGATACACTACCCCTAAGAGATCAACAACCCTTGCCTAAATAGCTCAGTTGGTAGAGCAGCGCATTCGTAATGCGAAGGTCGTCGGTTCGACTCCGGCTTTGGGCATTGATCTGTTACTTCAGTGGAGAAGATTTGGTGGAGGTCCCCTTAAATCCAGTCAATTATGGAACGGTTCACACTAAGCGCATTAGGAGCGGCATCGGCATTGATGTCTTGCTGCATGGAAGCTTTCCGAGGACCTCCTTACACCCATGTAGGTGGCTTTTAAAGATTCCGTGGGCATGAAAAGACCTTCACCTGCCTAAAGCAGCTATGCGCGTGCTGGAGTGAGTTTCCCCAATCCAAGTACTGCCGCGTTCGGATTGTGATTTAGCGGGACTCACGATAATGCTAACATCTTGACCTAATTCGTTGAGAAACAGAATGAGACGTTCTAGTGAAAAGCTTCGTAATCTTCCACGAATCAGCGCAGAAATTTTTGGTTGATCGATCCCCAAGATTTCAGCAGCTTGTTTTTGCGTGAGCTTTTTCTTTTTAATAAGTTTGCTTATTTGGCGAGCAAGTTCAGACTTAGCCAAAGCTTCCTCTGGATTTTCAATGCCTAAATCGGCAAAGACGTTTCCAGAACTATCTTCGTATATGATTTTTTTCTTCATATTTGTCTCTCCCCTTTTACCTCTTTGTATAGGGATTCTGCTTCTTTCAAGCGACGCTTTACTGTATCAATACCTTGCTTGGGAGTCGCAATGCCATGGTTTGATTTTTTCTGGAAGGCGTGCAGCACAAAAATAAACTCGGCTATTTCAACGGTATAGACAATTCGATAAGTGCCTGACCTGTCGCTTTCTCGAATCTCTATGATCTTAGCATTCCCTAGTCCACTCAGCGTTTTTGCGTGATGATGTCGATCTCCCATCTGAGCAAGGTATAAGCCATGGCCCATTTCGCTGATCACTTCATCAGGAAATTTCATGAGGTCTTCGCGACTACTACCAACTCATTTTAGCAATTTCATAGACTATCCCTAGATCTCTGGCCTGATTATGCCTAAATAGGCATATTATGACAAGAAGAAGCGTTTGTCGTTTTGCGTAAATTCAAGCTGTGATAATCTGAAGTAACACTTTAGATTATCTGAACCAGCATGTTTAAGAGATCATTAGCTCCACATATCCAACAACTTGCAGCGAAGTACCCGGTCGTAACTTTGCTCGGTCCTCGCCAATCAGGGAAGACCACCCTTGTGAAAGCGGCTTTCCCCGACAAGCCCTATGTCAATATGGAAGATGCTGAGAATAGAGCGCTTGCAACTGTAGACCCGAAAAGTTTTATGGAACGCTACCCGCAAGGCGCGATTTTAGATGAGGTACAGCGGGTGCCCCACCTCCTCTCCTACATTCAGGTGCGTGTCGATGCGGTGGATCAGAAAGGGATGTTCATTTTGACGGGCAGCCATCAGGCCCATTTACATGCCGCAGTCTCCCAATCTTTAGCGGGAAGAACCACCCTTTTGCGCCTCCTTCCGCTAAGTTTGCAAGAAATACGTCGCGCTTCCATTGCCGACTCCGTTGAGGAAATTATCCTCAAGGGGGGATATCCAAGGATTTACAAGGAGGATTTGCCGGTCTCGAACGCTTATAGTAGCTACTTTCAAACCTATGTCGAACGGGATGTGCGTCAGATTTTGCAGGTGAAAGACATCATTCAATTCGAGCGTTTTATTAAATTGACCGCTGGCCGTATCGGTCAGTTGATCAACTATGCCAGCTTGGCTTCCGATGTGGGTGTATCAGCAGTGACGATCAAGGAATGGATAGCTGTGTTGGAGGCCACCTATATTGTGGTGCGTCTTGAGCCTTACTTTGAAAATTTTGGCAAAAGGCTCATCAAATCTCCAAAAATCTATTTCACAGATACAGGGTTGGCTTGCCACCTCCTTGGCATTGAGACTGTGGAGCAGCTGACGAAAGATTCTCTGTACGGCAACTTGTTTGAGAATTTTATAGTCGTTGAGCTGATGAAAGCGCGCTATCATGCCGCCAGGGATCCACATCTCTATTTTTACCGAGATGTTTCGGGGAGGGAGGTCGACCTGATCTTGCAACGAGGAAGCAGCCTTGTTCCTATTGAAATTAAAAGCAGCAAAACTTATCTCCCCTCATTGGTAGAGGGATTGGAATATTTCCATGCGCAAACTCCCCAAAAGGCAGAGGGAGGTGCTCTGATTTACGGCCGGGGATCAAACTCAAAAAATTGGCTCCTTTGAGCTATTGAATGCAGAAAATTGCGCCGATTTAATGAGAGCGTAGATATTTTTAATGATAGCGGAAGAATAGTAGCCAGAGACGTGGGTGATGAATTTTCTCACATCCATGGGTGTGTATTGGTGGTTGGCATAATCAGAGATGGTGCGGATGATGACGCAAGGGACCCCATAGGTGTAACACACTTGACTCACACTCGCTCCTTCCATAGCGGATTGGCGTCCCTACCGCGACCCTCATTTCATCCGCCTATTTGACAAAAAATGTCAGAAATGTCACCATATGTCATGTGGCAAGAGTGAAGAAAATTGAAAGCGTTGTTGTCTTAGCAAAGCACCTAATGCTAAAGGGAGCTTATGTCATTAGCAACCATGCAAAGCTTAGACAAGGAGAGCGTTGCTTCACTATTGGAGATATAAAGAGCATAATTGACACAGGTTATCATGAAAAAAGAAAAGACGAGTATAAAGACGAGTATAAAGAAGAGTATGCTGATTGGAATTATGCAATTAGAGGGAAAACTCTAGACAATGACCAGGCTCGAATTTGTATTGCTTTTGCAGAAGAAAAGCATTTTGTCGTCATTACTGTAATTAGATTGGAGGTATAGGATGAAGAAAATAACATATAGCGGACTGGGTTTTCCAATCATTTTGGAAGGGGTAAAGACTCGGGGCTTTCGAGGTGAGATCCTGCCTGATATCAATCATCGCGAGCTTGAAGATCTGGTGTTTAAAACTCTTTTATGGTTGCCAGCTCATTTCTCAGGAGCTCATCTTTCTTTTGTTCGAGGTTATATGGGATTATCCCAAAAAGAATTTGCAACAATGTTGGGCTTAAAGACCCATGCAACCATTTCTGGATGGGAACTTAAGAAAAACAAAGCTACAGGGATGCTGGGAACGACAGAAGTGGTCGTCCGATTGCTTATGGCAGAGTTTATTGGAGAGAATTTTGCCGAGCATTTCAGAGAATTTCTAGAAATCCCTTCTCCTCCAAAAAATTTAGAACTGAAAGTCGCCTGATTCAGGATTTGGGGGACAATGGCCCAGAAAACCCGCCTAAGAATTTTTACCTGAAGAAGAAAATGATCCTTAACGGAGTTTTTTTGTTCCATTGAATGCAGAAAATTGCGCCGACTTAATGAGGGCGTAGATATTTTTAATGATAGCGGAAGAATAGTAGCCAGAGACGTGGGTGATGAATTTTCTCACATCCATAGGTGTGTATTGATGGTTGGCATAATCAGAGATGGTGCGGATGATGACGCAAGGGACCCCATAGCTGTAAGACATTTGACTCACACTCGCCCCTTCCATCTCGACCCAGAGGGCAGCAGGGAGCACTTCTCTTAATTTTGCTTTGTGGCTGTATTGACAAATCACCTGATCCCCTGTGATGACAAGTCCACTTGTGACTTTTGGCAGCGTGAGACGAAACTCATCGAGAAGGGAAGAGGGGATGGCGGTTGTGAGTTCTTCATCGATAAATTGCTGCGAGGCTTCGAGGGCAAGAGATGCAAGGAGGCCGTCGGGGGTAAACTCTCTGATTTTCAAGAGGGGGATTTCATGGAGAGGACAAAAAGGGCGTCCATCCATGTCATGTTGGATGAGGGCATTTGCAATGATGACATCCCCTACATTTAAAGCGGGGTCGATCGCCCCTGCAACCCCTATAAAAACAATGAAATCTACGTTGTATGCGAGAATGAGATGAGTGGCAGGGGAGGCAGCAGCTACTTTCCCAATGCCAGAAGCCACACACACCGTGTCTATGCCGTGGAGTTTGCCTTGGGTGTACAGCCTGCCTCCTTGTTCACAAGAGGCAGCTTCTAGCAGGCTCTCAATAAGAGAACCTCTTTCCCCTGGGACTGCGCTAATGATCCCAATCGTGAGGGGCTTATTTTTTGTGAAGATCTCTTCCGCTGTTGCTGCACTGACGAGATGCGTCATCGCAACACAAAAGAGAGAGAAAAATAGGTAAAGTTTTGCCATGAAACCTTCAGATGAAAACAGGCGTGATGGTATCTTATCGGCTCATTAATTTTGGAGTTCGTCCTATGGCTTTGCCTCTGTATGAGATCAATATTCAGGCTAATGAGGCCCTTAAAATGTTTCATGTCCCTGGGATGGCGATCAGCGTCGTGGTCAATGACCAGATCATTTTATCTCGCGGGTATGGCTCTTGCAGCGTGCATGAAGAGGTGCCCGTCACTGAAAAAACATTGTTCCCTATCGGTTCTGGCACCAAGGCTTTTACGGCTTTAGCTTTAGGACAGCTCGTTGAGGAGGGTAAAGTTGCCTGGGATGATCCCGTGAAAAAATACATTCCAGAGTTTGCTTTATTTGATCTTGAGGCTACGGAGCAGTTGACGGTGCGCGATTTACTTGCACACCGCACAGGGATTGCTCGCCATGATCCTCTTTGGTTTTTCTCTGAGATGCCTAGAGGAGCTGTGCTTGACTTGCTTCCCCACCTTGAACCTGCCTGCGGTTTGCGAGAGACATTTCAGTACAGTAACTTGATGTATGCGGTTGCAGGGATCGTCATTGAAAGGGTCACAGGGCGGTCGTGGGAGGAGGTCATCGCTGATCGCCTGTTTAAACCCCTAGAAATGCGAGATGCAAATTTCTCCATCCAACACCTGCAAGAGAGCTCAGCGTTTTCTTTTCCTCATGCGGAGATCGATGGAGTCATAAAACAGGTCCCCTTTCGCAATGCGTATCCTGTGAATCCAGCAGGGGGCATCAATGCAAATCTCGTCGATCTGACAAAATGGTTGAAATTCCAGCTTTCGCAAGGGGCGAAGCCTATCGTTCAACTGCAGATGTTCAAAGAGCTGCATGCGATCCAGATGGCCGTGCCTTCATCTCCCTACGACAATCCAGAGGTTTACCATGTGGGATATGCTTTGGGGTGGTTTGTAGGAAAATATAGGGGGCATGATTCGATCAGCCATGCAGGAGACATTGATGGATTTTCGTCCGAGATCTTCTTTTTGCCTAAAGAAAAAATTGGCCTTGTGATTCTCACAAATAGCAGCAGCGACGGTCGATATGTCATTTCCTCTCTGAGAAATCAGATTGTCGATAATTACCTGGGGGCTAGAGATATCGACTCGGTGGCAAAGGCTCAAGAGATGCGAGATAAAAATAAGCAGAGATTAGAGCAGGCATTCCAAGCGTTTCAGGCCCCTCATCAAGAGGCTGTATGTGCTTTGGGAGACTATCTTGGCTCCTATGAGCATCCAGCTTACGGGGTGGTCACACTCAGTGAGGAAAAGAATCGCCTTTTTCTTGCCTACGGGAAGGTAAAAATTCCCCTCAGTTATAAAGAGGAGGATGTTTTTGCAGGGCAAGTGCGAGATCTCTTGGTCTATGGAATCAATCCCTTGATGGATTTTTCGTTTTTTAGAGATGCTTCTGGGGCGGTTTGTAAAATGGAGATCCCTTTTGAGGGCTTCCGCTCTGTGAAGCCGATCACTTTTACATTTAAGAGGTGCTTATGAAGAAAATGTTCATGGTATTCTCTCTATTGCTGATGACACAGCTTTCAGCTGTCGTTCACTTGAAGCCCACACCTCAATTTAAACCGCGCATTGAAATTGCAGCACTTTATATCGAATACAATGACCTCATTTTATTGCTGCATCGGCAGAAAAATAAATCTCAAGGGAATCGCTGGGGGATTCCAGGAGGAAAAGTCGATAAAGATGAGACTCCTCTGCAGGCGCTCATCCGAGAAATTAAAGAGGAGACGGGTTACGACAATTGAAGAGTAGACCTCTTTCGAAATTGATGAGGAGAGCGAAAGCATGAGGTTAGCAAGTAGAAGTCTCGGGCTGCTCTTGCGCTTGCGCGCATTGGAGCAGAATAGGCTATGAGAAGAAAGGCCTCATCTC
>JAFEGQ010000160.1 GCA_018239785.1 Verrucomicrobiota bacterium | reverse complement strand
AGGAACGTTTATCTATGAAATTACAAAGCTAGCGCGAAAGGGAGAATTTTTCGGAGATGAAGTGCGTTTAACCAAGGAATCCTTAGAAAAATTCCCTTTTCGCGCTAGTTTTGCAATTACCTCAAGCAACAAAAGTAGCCAAAGTTGCTGTGGCAATTTCACCTTCTCGCTGGATATTATTAAAATTCAAGAAAACATTTAAATAATATCTTAGTGAAAATTCATTGAAAAATAAGTACAATAGCGGTACCATTTCCTCCTTATACAAGGAAACCATGGGAGATTTTATGGTAGGACGTTGTTCATTAGAAGGTAATTCGACTTCTTTGCTATGGGGTGGCGCTCCTGTTGGCGCAGCTTCTCTTATAGGGAGCTTAGTTGCGCATCGTGTCGGCAAACTCAGCTCAAAAGCGACTTGCCTCATAGCCGGTTTGGGGGCTGTTGGAACTGTGGCCTCTGTCGGTGGTTTGGTCAAGAAGGCCCTTGGGACTTCTTCTCCAGAAAAGAAAACAACAGAAGAGGAAACCGAAGCAACCGAGCACAAAGCTAATCATTTATTGCAAGATGTTGTGGGGATCTTGCCTAAAGAGGTGGTGAAACTGCATGCGATTGTAGGTATCGGACGCTATAGCCATTCAGCTGAGATAGATGAATCTAAATTACTCAAGGAGAAGCTGGGAGAGCTGAAAAATCTTTGTACAAAAAGCAGCCCATGGTACGTCTATAGCACTCCAGAAAGAGCGTCTCTTTCGGAAGGGGATCAGTCGGGAATCGCCTCTGTCCTCGATGCAATTACTGGACATAGCAGCTTAGACTTTCAAGCAGGTTTTTTCATCGGTTATCAAAAATCTGGAGAAAGTGAATGGCAGTTTCTCTATAAGAGAGCAGGGAAAAAGGAAGAATTTTTCGTGCGAACAGGTTCGATAGGTAAAAAAGAATATTTACTCGATGGCTATAGCCATCAGTCTGAGCTTGATAAAGTGATATTGAAAGAATTTAAGAAGGCAATAGGCAGCTATTAGATTTGCAAAAACTTCTTGTCGTTCCACTTAGAGCGCGGCAGGGATCTGCCGCTTGCTCTTTTGAAAAAGCCAACAGATGTTTGAAAATCCCTATTGCGGTATGCTTCCCCGCAAACGAGGAGAATCGAGATGGGTCAGCGCCATCGGATGTGCGAATCTGCCAAAAAGGGGACGGATCTGTCTCTTTATTCTTCTTTATTAGAGCGTTTTGTGGCAGGCTCTATCCCTGAAGAGGAGTTTGAAGAGACTTATATCGACCTTTTCCGCAGAGATTCCAATTTTAGGACACAAGAGGAGATCGATCTTTTGAGTAGTCTTTATGGTAACCCCGATGCCCCCACAGAGGTGGGGGTTACGAAGGAGCGGGCAGCGCAACTGCTCGCAAAGGTGAAACGTTGAACGGGGTCCCTTTCGATAAGAAAAAGCTCGCCAAAGAGCTCGGCAAAGAGTTCTTGCAAGAGCGTTTAAAAGAAATGTTCCTCATCCGCAATTTCGAAGCGCGCGCTGAGGCGGCCTACCAACAGGGAAAAATCGGAGGCTTTCTTCACCTCTATGTGGGTCAAGAGGCCATCGCCGTAGGGGCGGTCAGTGCCGTTGGCCAAAACAACTGGTGGACAACCACGTATCGGTGTCATGCATTTGCTCTTTTGCTGGGAGTTTCTCCCAATGAGGCGATGGCAGAGCTCTATGGGCGCGCCAATGGAAATGCGAAGGGGCGGGGCGGATCGATGCATCTTTACAGCGATCGCTTGACGGGCGGTTATGGGATCGTCGGAGGGCACATTCCGATCGCCATTGGCACCGCTTTTGCTCTGAAGTATCAGGGGAAAAACGAGGAGATCTCCCTCTGTTTCTTAGGAGATGGCGCTGTTCCTCAAGGGGCTTTTCACGAATCACTCAACCTCGCAGCTCTGTGGGACTTGCCTTGCTTATTCGTCATCGAGAACAACCAATGGGGTATGGGGACTGCTGTCTCCAGAGCCGTTGCAGTCGATCGGATTGCAGAAAAGCAGGCGGTGGGCTACGGCATTGAGGGCTACACCATTGATGGAATGGACTTTTTCTCCACTTACGCTGCTTTTAAGCATTTCCGCGAGAAAATCTGCAAGGAAGGGCGTCCGATTTTAGTTGAAATGCTGGTCGAGCGTTTTCGGGGCCATTCGATTTCCGATCCTGCCCTTTACCGCTCGAAGGAAGAATTGCATAAGATCATTGAAAAAGATCCTTTGGAGCGGTTGAAACACGATCTCATCGGATGGGGAATGGTGACAGAAGAGGAGTGCAAGGAAATGAATGCCGAGGCGCGCGAACAGGTACTCCAAGCGATGAAGTATGCCGATGAGAGTCCATGGCCTTCTGAGGCAGAACTGGAAGAGGGGGTATTTGCCAATGGCTCTTCTTGAAGTGCGCGAAGCGCTGCGTCAGGCTATCGATGAGGAAATGGAGCGGGACCCTCGCGTATTTGTCCTAGGAGAAGAGGTGGGGGAATACAACGGCGCTTATAAAGTCACGAAGGGGATGCTGGAGAAATGGGGGGCTGCCCGCATTCTCGACACTCCCATCAGTGAGATGGGGTTCGCAGGGCTTGCGATTGGCGCTGCCATGGCGGGCTTGCGCCCCATTTGCGAATTCATGAGTTGGAATTTTTCCTTCGTCGCCGCCGATCAGCTCATCTCTAATGCGTGCAAGATTCACTACATGTCAGGGGGGCGTTATAACGTCCCCGTTGTCTT
>JAFEGQ010000015.1 GCA_018239785.1 Verrucomicrobiota bacterium | reverse complement strand
TGAAAGCAATGCTGCTGTCTTGGTCGAGTTCATCTTCAGTCATAATCACCTCTTTGTGTCTCGACGGAAGATCTTAAAAATTAAGATGTAATTATATCAAGAATCTTTCATGAAATCGCCCTGGGGAGAATGTCAGTCACAGAAAAAAATTTGAAGGAATTGCAGAAGCAATTCCTTCAGAGATTAATAAATAATCAAGAGAGCAAAGACAAACGCAAACAAGGAAAACGACTCAACAATCCCCACAGCGACGAAGCACTTTCCGTAGATCGCAGGCTGTTTCGCAGAGGCTTGAATCCCCGTTGCAGCGCACTTGCCTTGGTAGATCGCCGATACCATGATCGCAAGCCCCGAAGCGAGTCCTATGCCAATCCCCGAAAGGGCGCTGAGAGTCCCCTCTTTGATCGCTCCTGACATTAAAAGCATGAGGATGAATCCATAAATCGCTTGAGAAGATGGAGTTGCGCTCATCCCGATGAACTTTCCATGCCCCTCTTCTACGCGACTCATCACTCCGTGAGAAGCCATCCCGGCAATCCCACATCCTATCGCACTGCCAAGACAGGCAAGCCCTAAGGCAAGCGCCGGTCCAACCATGTTAAAGTCCATGACATCTCTCCTATTTTTCGATTAGCTTAAGTGGTTGTAACATTTTTCCCCCGCCTTCAAAACAGTGGCGATACCATTCGAGGAAATTAAGACGGAGGCCATGGATGATTCCCCCCATGATGGCCAACGTCAAGTCAACGAGATGGCCGATCACAATGATGATCGCCCCAAAAAAATAGCCCGCCGTTGCGCCAATCTCATTAAACGTGGCTCCCATCATCCCCCCCGCTAGGGCTAAGGCGTAAAGACGCAAGTAGCTCAAAGAGTCGCTGAAAATCTGAATCACGTTGGCAATTTCAAAAAGCCCTTTTAGGCGATTTTGAATCAATGACAGAACGACCGCTAGCCCAATGCCGCAAAAAAGGAGCTGTAGCCCCACTTCGGCGCCCGCCGCTTCTGGCACGTGAAAGAGGAAGTGAATGATCGACGTGGCTTTCAAAATCGAGGGAAAATAGAGGTAGGATCCCACCATAAAGAGGATCCACCCAATCCCTGCCCAATTGCGGTCAATCATGCGACAAAAGGCCAAAATCAGATGGATGACCCCAATCATCACCGCTAACTCAATCATGACGCTGCTCGAAAAACGGGTAAGCAAGTCGTAGACGATCGTCCCCTCGCGCGTCTTGCTCGCCCCTTGCAACCACCCATCGACCGTCTGATCGTTCTCCAACTGAGGGTATTTCGCCACCCACTCTTTATAATTGGCGCTATCGGGATGTTCCAGAACGTAAGCCACTTTTTCCCGCACCAGCCAGTTGGTGATCGAAATCTTGCGGAGCGGATTTTCAGGGGCAATTTCAATGCCAAAGAAGCTATTGGTCAGCATCCCCCAAATGAGGGCTGAAGAGGAAAGGATCAGACAAAGTTTTAAAAATCGTTTGGGGAATCCTTTGGCCTTTTTTCCAAACTTGTATTGCAACCACAAACTCGTCAGCAACAAAATCAAACCATACCCCGCATCCCCAACGATGATCGCAAAGAAAAAGGCAAAAAACCAAAGAACCCAACGGCTAGGATCGCGGTCATTGGTGGAGGGGGAG
>JAFEGQ010000159.1 GCA_018239785.1 Verrucomicrobiota bacterium | reverse complement strand
GAGCCCCAGATCGCACAGCAAAATCGCACCCGCAGGAGGCCCGGAGAGGGATAGCCCCAAAAAGGGGCTATGCTCCGAGGGCTGCAGGGGGGCAGTGCTTTGCACGCTCCCCCTCCGCGGACGCGATTTGGCAAAGCGAGGTGGGGCCCTTCCTCCCAGCTATTTTGTCTGCGAATAGCGCGCAAGCGTGAGCAGCCCGAAACCCCTACCAGGCGGACTTTCTTGTGTAACAACTGATATCAGCGAATTTCGAAAGAGATCTATTGACGGATTGTAAGTCGCGAGATAGACAAATTCAAGGAGATTTCCCAAGCTTAGGAGGATCCTGAGCTTGGGGGGAAGCAGCCTCTACTTCTCTTCGACGAGCGTAGAGGCTGGTCGTTTTTCAAGGAACCTTGCGAAGTCGACGTTGACCCTCGGTCCCGTCTTTTGCTCTGTGTTGGCATAATACGTGAAATAGCGCGTGCCGCCAGCAAGCAATTTGCTATCGTCAAACTTGACAGTGTTACTATCGTTGAGCTGATTAAAGGCCTTTATTTCTTCTTTTAATGATTCTTTAGTGCTTTCAAGGTCTTCATCATACCGCTCTGGCTTCTTACTTTTTTTTCCAGTGTAGCTTAGGATTATATAACTTAATTGATAGAGTTTAGAGACTTCTTTCCACTCTACTTCTACAGGTTCAACTTCTTTAAAGCCGATCTGTTGAGGCATTAAATGGAGGATGATTGCTGGAATTTGTGCTTTGTCGTCACACTTGCCTTGAACAAGCAGGTTTGCAATTTGTGCACCTTTCAGGTCTTGCATCTCATCTACCTTTGGATTTTTTAAGGTCAAAGATCGAATCTCCAAAGATTTATTATTCACGTAAGGCATGATTTGCTTAACTTCATCTGAAGACAAGTTCATTTCAATTTTAATTTTTGCTTTTGGAGGGGCGAGGTTAAGCACTTGAGCGATGAGTGCGCGATCTTGTTCCTTAAGCGTAATAGTAACATCTACTCCTTCTTTGTAAATAACTTCTTTGGCTTTTGACGCTTTATGTTTGGCGATCTCTTTGAGGAGCGCGCCAATATCCACGCTTGAATCTAAATTAGAGAGGTCGAGTTTTTCAGGGGTTCCTTTAAGTTGTTCGATGATGCCTAAGCGAACAGCGCCAATTAAGGAGACCGTTGCACAAGTCGCTCCACCAGCAATCGCTCCTTTCACTCCGTAAAGGGGCAGTTTTTTTGAGTAGCCGAGGTAAGCAAACGTCGCTGCTCCTGCGAGGCCAAGAAAAGTGATCCCTGCGGTAGGTTTGCTCATGGTGGAAGCAGGTCCAGGATGATTATAAAATTTTTTTATTTCTTCCATAAAAACTTAATTTTTGCTATTTGAACATTAGTTTATAAAGGTAAGTATAACGAATTATTGATTTATTTTCAATAAATTTAATTTTTTTAATTTTATGGCAGACCTTTGTCATACCTCAGCAGCAAGAGAAGAGCTGAGCTTTTTGCTCACTTCTGTCTCGAGCTTCAACAAATCAGCGGCGAACTTGCGGATCCCATCCGAGAGCTGTTCAGTCGCCATCTGATTTT
>JAFEGQ010000158.1 GCA_018239785.1 Verrucomicrobiota bacterium | reverse complement strand
CAACTCCCAGAAGGGGCGAGTATTTCACAGGAGCTCTTAAAGAGCGCAAAAGAGGGGAGTGAAATCGCAAAATTTCGGCAAAGAGCGGGTTTCCTTCTCGAACACATAGATGCCTTTGTATTGCCAGGAGGAGATGACATTGAACCCGAATTGTACGGCGAGACTCGAGGACCAAATACCCATCCAGGTGACGACTTGCGCAGAAGCTTGCATGAGTTAGCCTTTCTTCAGGCGGCTCAAGATCAGGATAAACAGGTGCTCGGCATTTGCCGCGGCGGTCAGATGATCAATATCTTTCATGGGGGGACCTTATATCAGCATGTGGAAGGGCACTTTGGTGAATTTCATGAGATGGAGAATCGCTCCTCTAACCCTCTTGCGCAGGAAGTGATTGGAAAAGAGATTACAGGGTTATCGCTGCATCATCAGGCGATGAAAGAGATCGGCAAGGGGCTTGAGGTGATCTTAGAGGTAGAGGGAGTTCCTAAACTTGCGATGAATAAGCGGTTCATCGCCTCCCAATTTCATCCCGAAGCTTACCTTTGGATGGAAGAAGGGGAGAACAGAGAAAAAAACCGGAATCTTTTCCGCTACCTCGTTGGGGAAGCAAAAAAAACACAATCGCTCAAGAGTTCCAGTTTTAATAATTAAAAATTAGAAAATTACATCTATTTTTATTAGTTAATTTGTATTATACTGTTTATTCTAATAAGGAGAGGTTATGCAAATTGATGCTCATCAAACCCGAGATCCGGTGATTCACGACACCCAGTTTGTGCAGGAACATCCTACTGTCCTTCGTGTGATGAACCTGGCCCTTCCCCTCCTTGTGATGGTGCCTCGTGCCCGCTTTGTCGCCTCGATGGGGCTGGGAGGTTATCAAGTTTACTGTTTATCTCGAGATTGCAGAGGGTCTAAAGAGGCGATTCGCCTTGTGTACGTGACAAGCATTTTGGGATTACAGGCCTTCCGTCCTGCAATCGCTGCGGTCATTCAGACGCTTTTGGAATTTGCAATCAATACACAAGATTTAAGGCGCAATCCTTCGATGGGGAAGGCCAGTTTGCGCTTCATGCGCTCTCTTTTCGACACCCTCGCTTTGCGGTGGGGGGGATCTTCTCTGCTCATTGGAGCAATGACGCTTCAGATTGTTTTAGAGCTCATGGAATCTAAGGAGGAGTTCAAGCAAGGCCGCAGGCTCGAAGGGGTTGCCCACCTTCTATTTTCAGCGATCCGCGGTTACCAGCTCGCCCCTCACGTGAAGCAAGCCAAGCGCGATTGGTTTGGGCGAGAATTAACGCAAGAAGATCTCTATCAAATTCTCGAAAAAAAGCAGCTCCATGAAGGGCGTTTTGACTTTAACAAGGCACTTGAAGAGGGGAATTACAAGTCGACATTGAAACGACTCGATTTTAGTCGGCCTGAGGGAATGGATGCGCCCCTTAGCTTTTCGCAAGTTGACTTTCGCAACGTCACCTTTGAGCAGTGTGGATTTTCAGACGCCCATTTGATGCAAAACATCTTTGATCGTGTGGTCTTTAAGCAATGCCATTTTGGAGGAGCTATTTTTAATGAGTCTTATTTTAGAAATAGCCAATTTCTCGATTCGAGCTTGCGGAGCAGCTACTTGCACAGTTGTCAGATCGAGAATGTGACCTTTGAGAGGTGCGATCTCTTTGAGGCGAGTTTTTGTTTCACAAGGGCAAAAGAAGCGCGTCTTCTCAACTGCCAGCTGACCGACTGTTTATTGCTCGACGCGAAAAAAGATTTTAAAATTGAAGGGGGCACTCCCCATACAATGACCCGTCCCATAGTAGGAATTTCTTGGAACTTCAAGAGAGAAGGGTTTGGGATGATGACTGATGCGATTGCCTATGCTTTGGAAAAGGAAGAGACGATGGTGCTACGTGTGGAGAGCTCTCCAGAGGAGGTGGACCCTATGCGCCTTGAAGAGGAGATGAAAATTTACCTCGCAACAACACAAGAGAGGGCGAATATCCCTCAGGGGCTTCTCGCGCATGCAAAAGAGGGGAGTGAAATCGCTAAAGTGCTCAAAAGAGCAAGTGTTCTTCTCGAGCATGTCGATGCCTTTGTGTTGCCTGGAGGAGTGGACATTGAGCCTGAGTTGTATGGGGAGGTGCGGGCACTTACGACCTACACAGAGGATGACTTTCGCAGAAGCTTTCAAGAGTTGGCCCTACTTCAGAGGGCCAAGGAGATGGATAAACAGGTGCTCGGCATTTGCCGTGGTGCTCAATTGATCAATGTCTTTCATGGAGGGACTTTGCATCAGCATGTGGAGGGGCACTTCGATGCGATGCATGAGATGAAAAATCGCTCTTCTCATCCCCTTGCAGAGCAGTTGATAGGAGGCAACATCGCAGGGGTCTCGAGACACCACCAGGCTATCAAAGAGATTGGGAAGGGGCTCGAACTGATCTTGGAGGCAGAAGGGGTTCCCAAACTGGTGATGAACCAACGGTTCATCGCCTCCCAATTTCACCCCGAAGCTTATCTTTGGATGGAAGAGGGGGAAAATAGGGAAAAAAACCGGAATTTTTTTCGTGTATTTAAAAATTCAATATCGCATTGATTTTTTTCTGTGATTTATCAATCGCAATTGCGAAATAAAGGATCTTCATCCAAAATTCGCTCTTTTGAGAATTAATCGGGCTGTGTTGAAAAATTAGGAATTTGAAGCAGCCAGTTTCTTCCAATTTGTCCTTCTCCTAACAGCTCGCCATCGTTTTATTGAGGATTATCCACTTCAGCCTGGTCTCAAGCTTTTGCCT
>JAFEGQ010000157.1 GCA_018239785.1 Verrucomicrobiota bacterium | reverse complement strand
GGTGGGGTGGGGGTGCGGGCGGGGGGGCGGGGGGGGGGGGGGGGGGGGGGCGCGGGGGGGGGGGGGGGGGGGGGGGGGGGCGGCGACGGGCCTCACCTCGCGTTGCAAAATCGCACCCACAGGAGGCCCGAGTGGCCTTAAGCCCAAAGGGCGTAGGCTCGAAGGGCCCAGGGGGGCAGTGCTGCGCACGCTCCACCTCCGAGGACGCGATTTGGCAACGCGAGGTGAGGCCCTTCCCCCCATTACCTCGTCTGCGAATAGAGCGCGCAGCGCATGAGCACCCCGAGACTCTCACTAACTCGCCTAACGCTTATCGTTAGACAAAAAGGAAAAAAACCCGCCCATTACCTAGTCCTGGAGCGGGATGCTCGCATCGAAAACTGCGCGCGTGCTGTAAACAGGAGCTCCATAAAGGAGGGCAAGGGTAATGCAGTCGCTAGGGCGGGCATCCACCTCGACGATGTGGCGCTGCCCGTTAGGCAACCCCTCTTCGAGGAAAAGACGGGCAAAATAGGTCGTTTGTTGCAGATCGTTGATCACCACTTGTTTGATTTTCACCTTTAATCCGAGCAGCAGCTCGGTCACGAGATCGTGGGTGAGGGGACGGGGCTTTTCAACGCCAGTGAGGGAGAGCTGTAACAACCTCCCCACGTTGGGATCCGTATAGATGGGGAATCGTTTTTCCTCAGTCCCTAAGATCACCATGGTGTAGGTGCGCGTTTGCATGATCTTGGAAAATTTTAACTGGATCAATTCACTCGTTTCGATTTCATTCATGGGCGGATCTCAATGGTTCCATCTGTTTTCCCGACGAAAATGCGGCCAGCTAAACCGAGAAAAAAGCCTGTTTCTAACACTCCTGGAATTTTAAGGAGGGTATAATCAATGGGCTCAGGGTCTTCAATGGGCTCAGAGAAGGAAATATCGGCGATGTAGTTTCCATTATCGGTGAGAAGTGGCTTATTTGCGCCATTGACTCTCAGGCTAACTTTGAATTTTTTTTGCTCAATGGCTCGCAAAGTATGGGAAAATCCAAAGGGGAGAATTTCGAGGGGCAAGCCAAACGTGCCCAAGTGATCAACGAGCTTGCTCTCATCGACAATGACAACCATTTCGTGCGCAATGGAGGCGATGATTTTTTCCCTTAACAAGGCCCCACCGCCCCCCTTGACCATTTGCTTATAGGCGTCAATCTCATCTGCGCCATCAATGGCAAGGTCCAATCCTTTGACTTCGTTAATATCGAGCACCTGAATGCCCCCTTGCTGCGCTTGAGTGTGGGAAGCTAAAGAGGTGGCAACAGCCCGAAAGTGGAGCCCTTCGGTTTCCACTCTTTTGATAAGAGCTGCGATGAAACAGCTTGCGGTCGAACCCGATCCAATACCAATCGTCATCCCGTTTTCTACGAGATTTGCCGCTGCCACGCCGACAGCTCGCTTGCTACAATCGGACCCTTTCACTTAATCTGCCTCATATAACTTCAACTATCTCTATCTAATGATTAGTTTACAAGACCTAACCCATGATCTCCAAGCTCTTTACCCTTCTCAGGGAATCAACGACCCCTCCCTTAATGGCCTTCAAATTGAAGGAGTTAGAGAGATTCGAAAAATTGCAACCGGAGTCAGCGCCGACCTTGAGACGATTGAGCAAGCTCATCGCTGGGGCGCCGATGCGCTGATTGTTCACCATGGCCTTTTTTGGGAGGGGCAGCAGGCACCTCTTCAAGGTTCTATGCGGAAGAAAGTCGCTCTTCTTATTGAAAATAATATTAATTTATTCGCCTTTCATCTTCCCATGGACCTTCACCAAGAAGTAGGAAACAATTGGAATGCGGCGCGTGATTTGGGACTTCAAGAGGTGACCCCTTACCTTCAATGGGGAGTGCGGGGAGTGATTGCTCCGACACCTATTGACAATTGGGTCGAACAGGTGGGGGATTACTACGGCAGTCAGATGCGGTGCGCACTGGGAGGGCCTGAGCAGGTGACGAGTGTGGCGATCCTCTCTGGAGCGGGCAACCGATTTTTATCGGTTGTAGAGAGTTCTTGTTATATCACGGGCAACTGCGATGAAAAGCAATGGCGCGACGCGCATGAAAAGGGGATTCACTTCTTGAGCGCTGGACACCACAACACTGAAAAGGTGGGGCCTAAGGCGTTAGCTCACTACTTGGCGCATCGCTATCAGGTTGAGGTGACGTTTTTGGATCTTTTCAACCCTTTTTAAAGATCCGAGTGCCACCCGCAGGAGCATAGTTCGCAGCGATTTTTAAATTGAGCTCTTCGATTTGCTTGACGATCAGTTGCTCTTGAGGAGTTTTAGGGGTCTCTTTTGCCTTGATTTCTGTGATCATCATCTCTGCAAGTTTGCGACCTGTATGAATTTCTTCGCCTACCTCTTGATGCGTGGGAAGTTTGCGCAATTCTTGCACTTTCAGTGAGATACGTGCCCGCTCCAGAGCTTCAGGAGTGGTCGCTGAGTCGATTTGTTTGAGCTGTTGGGAGGCTTTTTCCCTCGCTCTTTTAGTTGCGGCATCTTCTTTATAATCTTTTGGGGGTTGGCGAGGTGAAGGGGTTACGCCGGATGTTTCTCTCATGGTATCTCCTCGTGTTAGATCGAAAATTCTTTAGATTCCCGATTGTATCATTCACTTCCCTTTTATGGCATATCTAAAGTGGAGATTTTTAAAAAGTTAAGATTCAATTAAAACGCAAAGACCTGAAGGCGCAAAGAAGTACACGCGTTTTTCACCTTTGCGTTGCATCCCTCTGCCCGATTTCTTAAGATGGCTGGGCACGAGTGTGGCGGTGAATTTTTTGAAGGAAATAGAATGGCACATATTTTAAAGGTTCTCGAAGAGAGGGGATTGGTCGACTCCACAACGAGCTCTGATTTATGGGAAATGCTCGAGCGCCCTTGCCGATTTTATATCGGGTTTGACCCTACAGCGGAGAGTCTCCATGTGGGCAATTTGGTTGGGATTATGGTTGCAGCTCATTTTCAGCGCTGCGGTCACACTCCTGTGATCTTAGTGGGAGGAGCCACCGCCCGTATCGGAGATCCTTCGGGGAAAAGTCATGAGCGCCCCTTGCTTGATTTAAGCCAAGTGGAGCGCAATGTGACGGGGATTGTGCGCAATCTTTCCTTGGCTCTTGACCTCAACTCTCCTACTGCTAAACCCATCTTTGTCAATAATGCCGACTGGTATCAGCCGATGGGCATTCTCGACTTTCTCCGCGATGTGGGGAGATCTTTTCGGATGGGCCCTTTACTCGGCAAGGAGATCGTGCGCAAACGTTTAGAAGGAGAGGAGGGCTTAAGTTACACCGAATTCAGCTACTCTCTTTTACAGGCTTACGATTTCCTCTATCTTTTCGATCACCTTGGAGTCCATTTGGAGCTAGGGGGAAGTGATCAATGGGGCAATATCACCGCCGGCATCGAATTAGTGCGTAAACAAAGGGGAAAAGAGGTCTATGGACTCACATTTCCACTTCTTACTCGCTCGGATGGAAAAAAATTTGGGAAAAGCGAGCAGGGCGCGATTTGGTTATCGTCCGAAAAATTATCCCCTTACGATTTTTATCAGTACTTCGTTCGCATCCCTGATGCGGATGTTGGAAAGTTATTGCGCTGTCTCACTTTCTTGGAAATCAGTGAAATCGAAACGCTGGAAAGGGGAGATCCTATAGAGGCGCAACGAGCTCTTGCCAGAGCTGTGACACAAATTGTCCATGGGATCCAAGGAGTGGAGGAGGCTCAAGCAGTGACAGCGAGCATCAGACCGGGTCATGCGACAGACTTAAGTGCTTCTAATTTAGAGGCATCTGGAATGCCCATCGTTGAATTGCCCTGGAACGAGAGTTTGTTGGATCTCCTGTGCATGGTGGGCGCTACTTCTAGCAAAGGAGAGGCGCGTCGCCTCATTCGCAATGGGGGGATCCGGGTCAATGATCAAAAGATCGACGATGAATCAGCGATACTCGCCCTTGGCGATCTGATCGAAGGGCGTCTTCTTGTATTAGGCGTGGGAAAAAGCAGGAAAATTGTCGTTAGGTTCAAAAAATAGGTTGCGCAGAAAGGCGCGACGCAAAACAATGTGGGGGAATAGGTTAACGAACCGGAGACTGTGTCCATGGCTACTGTAACGAAGAAAAAACTAATCACCGATATCTCTCAAGAGAAGGGCGTCCATCCCAATGATGTGCGTAATGTGATTCAAGCATTCCTCGATAAAATGACCGATTGTTTGGTCGAGGGGGATCGCCTTGAGTTTCGTGATTTTGGGGTTTTTGAGGTCGTCGTACGCAAACAAAAGGTGGGGCGCAATCCCAAGGATGCAGACGTCCCTATCATCATTCCAGCTCGTCCAGCCGTGAAATTTACTCCGGGGAAGAAGATGAGACGCATGATTGAAGATCGAGGTGTTTTGCCACAACAACCCCAGGCGCCATCTCAAGCTCTTAAGTAATTTCAATCATCATCTCTTTTTATGAAAAAAGATATGGTTGAGACTTATGCGTGGAAAATTTAGCCATTCTCCTTTATGCTATAAAGGTAGCGAGGAACTAGGCAATGTCTTTTCCAAAAGTATTAATGATTTTTGCGCTTGTGGTCTTTCTCAGCATTGGAGTAACGGCGCTCTTCAAGGGAGATCAAAAGCAAGAAATTTTTGCAGAGGAAATTGTTCTTGAAAAGAAGGAGCAGGAGCTTCCTGCTCTTGTTGTACCCCCCTCCTTGTCCAACGTTTCTTTGAAGGAACAGTTCCCCGATACTAACCGCATTGAAGAATTATTTAACGTGGGGCAGCCTAAACTGCCGATCGTCGAGACTCTATCGTACTCTTCCCATGTTCCTTGGAAAAAAGGGCAGCCCGCTTGGGTCAGTGATTACGCAAGCCATTACCACACTTCGCGCCATTTTATTGCTCGTAGCCTCAATGGGGCTCCCGACTATGAGCGGCAGACCATCTCTAATGGCGACCGATTTAATGTGTTTAAGCTAGGCAAACCGATCAGTTTTCACCTGGTGGTCGACACTTCTCGATGTAAAATGTGGTTTTACTGCTTAGATGAAGAGCGTGGCGAACGCATCTTACTCAAACGCTACGATGTGGGACTGGGCCGCCCTGATCCTGGTTTAGCTTCTGGACTCCTCACCCCCCTCGGGACCTATACGCTGGGGGATCGAGTTTCGATCCATCGCGCCGGCAAGATGGGCACTTATAACAATGAACCCATTGAGATGCTCACTGTCTATGGAACGCGTTGGATCCCTTTCGAACGGGAAGTGGCAGGGTGCACGGCTCCAGCAAAAGGGCTTGGTCTCCATGGATGTCCTTGGATGAAGCGCGAGGGAACCGAAACTTGGGTCGAGGATGTCACAGGGATTGGCACCTATGTGAGCGATGGCTGCATCCGCCTAAAAACAGAGGATGTGGAGGAGCTCTTTGCGATCATCATCACCAAGCCAACGACGATGTATTTGGTTAAAGATTTTTTTGATGCTAAACTTCCGGGAACAAGTGTAGTGGAGTAAACATGGAAACGTTGCCTCACGAAAAGCAAATTCGGGAATATGAAGAGACTATTCAACGGTTGCGCGAACAGGGAAGTGAACGGGGTCCTTGCCTCCTATCGCCTCAAGAGGTGGTTAAGTTAGAGAGCAAGCTCGAGGTCCTGAAGCATGAAGTGTACGGCAATCTCTCTCCTGTGGAGCGTTTGGCAATTTCTCGCCATCCTTCGCGCCCTCGCGCTCTTTATTACATTGAGAAGATTTGCACCAATTTTGTTGAGCTCCATGGGGACCGCCTCTTTGGAGATGATCCGGCTATTGTAGGGGGGTTTGCCCAAATTGGAGGGCAAAAATTCATTGTGATTGGGCAAGAGAAGGGGCATGACACCCAAACGCGTCTCCATCGCAATTTTGGGTCTGCCCATCCAGAAGGGTTCCGCAAGGCGCTCCGTTTAATGCAGATGGCCGAGAAATTTTCCCTCCCCGTGGTGACGTTGATCGACACGCAAGGGGCTTTTCCCGGTTTAAGCGCTGAAGAGAGGGGTCAGTCGTGGGCGATTGCGATGAACCTCCGAGAAATGGCGCGTTTGCGCACCCCCATCATCTCTGTTGTCTTAGGGGAGGCAGGGTCTGGAGGAGCGCTTGCTTTGGCAGTTGCCGACCGCGTTGGGATGCTTGAACATGGCTACTACTCGGTGATCTCCCCAGAGGGGTGTGCTTCGATCTTGTGGAAAGATGCAAGCCAGAAGGCAAAAGCGGTGGAACAGTTAAAGCTGAACTCTGAGTACATGATGGAGTTTGAGGTCATTGAAGAGGTAATTGCCGAACCTTTAGGAGGAGCTCATCACAACCCCGCTATAGCAGCGCTTAATGTCCAGGAGTTTATTGTCAGCAGCTGGAGTCGGCTCAAGTCTCTTTCCATCGATGAGCTTCTTAATGCGCGTTATCAGAAGTTCCGCAAGCTCGGCGCTTGCAGTGAGTGAGTTATGAAACTTCTCATTCGCGCAGCCACCTCGCAGGGCAAGAGACTTCTTTTGTTGTTCTTGGCTTTTTTTTTCATGATTCTGTCGAGTTATGCGTCGAATTTTGAAATGCTCGCCATAGGTTCGGTGACTCGTGGAGGGATCGTCCCCGCTGCGGCAGAGAGTGTAGAAGACCGCAATCCTTTGAACTCTTTGTTAGCCTCTGTTTCGGGAAGCGCGTTGTGGATGCGCGATTTGCGCCTTTTAGCAATAGTTTTAGTAGCAATTGCTGGGATTAAGGGGGTTTCTCTTTTTGGGGCTCACTATACCCGCCAGCTCGTCATGATTCGGGTCAGTCGCGACTTAAGGCAGCAGTATTTTGAACACATTCAGAAGCTTTCCCTCGATTTTTACGCCAAATATAACGTGGGGAGCCTATCGACTCGGGTGAGTGATGATGCTCGGAATGTGGCAGAGGCGGTCTACGCCATGATTGTCACCTATATTCAAACTCCGGTTGCTGTCATCTCTGGCTTGGTCTTTTGCTTCATGCTCTCGTTTAAGCTCTCCCTCATGATCTTTATCGGTTTTCCGATTGTCTTAGGGCCCGTTTTATATTTCGCGAAAAAGATCAAAAAAATCGCAAGACGCCTCCTTGCGAACTCGGAAGCTTATTCAGCGACCCTTCTCGACTCTCTTTTGGGGATTCAAACCATCAAGCTTTTTGCGATGGAACCGTTTTCGATCGCAAAATTTCGTAGCCATAATGAGCAAAAGGCCCGTCTTGAAGAAAAGAGCGCCCGTTATGGATTTGCTTCCCGCCCTGTCTTGCATATGCTCAGCACCCTGATGCTCGCTTTCATCATCCTCTATGGCCTTTATGTCGCTAAGATGAACATCTCGGACATTCTCGTCTTTTGCGGTCTTGTTTATCTCATGTATGAGCCGATCAAACGGTTGTCCGATGAGAACATGAAGATTCAAAATGGAGCAGCAGCAGCAGAGAGAATCTATCAAGTGCTTGCTCTGCAGCCCAAAATTGCCGATGCCGAAAATGCGCAAGAGATTGTCAGTTTTCAAAAAAATGTTGAGTTTGATGATGTCTGGTTTAGGTACAATGATCAATGGGTCTTGCAGGGCTTAAATTTTACGATTGAAAAAGGGCAAGTGGTCGCCCTTGTGGGATCAACAGGGGCTGGAAAATCGACAGTGGCCCATCTTTTGCCTAGGTTATGGGAGCCAGAAAGAGGGGAGATACGGATCGATGGGAAGCCTTTAGAAGCTTATACCCAGCGCTCTTTGCGTGAACTCATCGCTTTTGTCCCCCAAAAGCCCTTCCTTTTTCTCGATTCAGTGGCAGAAAACATCGCCTTTGGCCGCTCTTTTACTCGCGAAGAGGTGGTCGAAGCAGCCACTCGTGCTTATGCGCATGACTTTATCACCGCTCTTCCTCAGGGGTATGATACTCCTTTGAAAGAGGGGGGGAAAAACCTCTCAGGAGGACAGCAGCAGCGCCTAGCTATTGCAAGAGCTTTAGTGAAAAAAGCTCCTATCTTAGTGATGGATGAGGCGACAAGCTCTCTCGATGCGGTTAGCGAGCAACACATTAAGCAAGCTATTTGCGATTTGCGAGGGGAGATCACCCAGATTCTGATTGCCCACCGCCTCTCGACCATTGAGCATGCCGATAAGATTTTGGTGATTGATCAAGGAGCGCTCATCGCTTCGGGAACTAAGGAAGAGCTCCTGGAAACTTGCCCCACTTTCCGGATCATGTGGGAGACGATGATGGGTCGTGGAGCAGTTGCTCTACCTCATTAAAAGCAATGAACGCAAACTCCTCATGAGGAGTTTGCGTTCATTTAAAGGCCGTGGTGCCGTCGACAGAGTTCGATCTGTAGGTACGAGAAGGCCATGACATCTTCTTCATTCCCAGGATCCCACGCCTCTAATTCTTTAATGATTTCTTCGCAGTCTATCAAATCGGCTGCTTGGCTCAAATAGGCCCAAGCCTTAATCCCCGCTTCATGACCTAACGCCCATAGACATTCGTCAGGGTCTTGTTTGATTTCAGGGAGAGTGAGAGAGAGTTTTTCAAGCGGAGGAAGAGATTCAGCAATGCCTCGATGGGAGCGAAGTGTGGCTTTGATTCTTAGAGAGACTCCAGGCTCAAAGCGGGAGTTAACTCCATAGGCGTGGGCGGGGTGGGCTAAAATTTCGCGGGTCTCTCGAGGGCGCATCCCCACGAGGGCGTTAGACATGCCAGGGATCAGTTCAGCGAGAAAGTGTTGCACATCCCTTCCGCAAGTATCTTCGTAGGAGTGGTCTTTGGAGGAGGTCCCTTCTATTGGAGTGATCGAGTAGGAAATAAGGACAGTTTTTGTCTCTTGAGACACAGGAGTGCCTGTGCCTGGTTTAAGCGTGCGATAGTAGAGTTGTTGAGGAATCACTTCTGTCCACTCTGAGCTAATGGAGCTGAAAAAGGCATCGCTCGCAGCGAGATTTTGGTGGGCGAGGCGAGCGTGCATGGCCTCCAGGCAAGAGTAATAGGCCTCTGCTATTGAAGATTGACCTGTGGCTTTGAGCCCAGCGACCAGCCCTTCTCTATAGGAGAGGGCATCTGTGCAAGCGCCACGAACGAGCACAGAAGCAACGGCGCGATTGAGAGAAAAATTGTCTAGGAAAGCACTGTCTAAAGAGGGAGAAAGAGTGAGTTTAACCTTGGGAATTCCCAAAGCTACAGCGAGAGCTTTGGGTAAAAAATTGTCCTCTGCGAGCAAGCGCTCTGTTTTATCTGTCGCCGCGCGATAGCGATTGAGCAACTTTTTTGTCTCTCTAGAATAAGGAATACAACCAAAAAGAGGAACTCTTCTCTCCTTTGCATAGGGATGATGGATTGAAGAGGTGGAGCACATGTTTACCAATACCCTATCCTCTTCTTCTAGAGACGCATATCCAGGTGTTGGATGGGGAAGGGTGAGGGGAGAGGAGCACCTCCAAGTGACAAAAGGAGGTTCATCAAGTAGCTTGAGAGGCTTAATAATATTTGGCTTTAAAGGCGCTTTTGTTCGATAGACCCAAGAGTATTCAATCTCTTCGATCCGAGCATGAGTCATGCTATTTTCTTTGCCAAATCCGAGGAGGATTCCGAAGAGCGTTTTATTCGAATGCAAAACTTTAAAAAGGTTCACTCCAGGAGTGAGGCACTCCTGCAGCAGTCTTTCTGGAGTGACAAGAGGGCCTAGAACTGCTTGAAAAAGGGGGAGATTTTGCTGAACAGTTGCTAAGAAGGCCTTTTTATTGATCCAAAAAGGGAGATCGTCCTCTTTATCGGTTGTCCCAGCCACCAACGCAAAGGGCCCCTTTTCAGAGGCAATGCGGTTCCAAATAGGGATAAGGTGTCGGTACGACTCTCCAATGAGCACTAGCCGATTGTCTAGGTCAAAGTTACGCGGCTTGCTATAAATAGCTTCAATACAAAGGGGCTTGTCTCCAAAGAAGACAGCCCCTAGTTCTGATTCCTCAAAACCCAATCGTAGGGCTAGCTCTATAACCTGTGCCTCTTCCCTATCAAAAGCTAGGGAAGACGCATACAGAAATTGCCCGCTTACCAGCGAGCACAGACAGCAGAAGGCTAGAGTGATATGCTTTAATAAGCGCATCTATCGCCGTCCACAATAATCGGGGCATTCGGGGTTCCTGCAGTAATAACCTCTTTGCCAACCACAATGTGGGCACTCGTAATAAAAGTCATCGAAGCCAGCGCGCATGTTATCCTTTGAGAGTTTGGCAACGAATCCAGTCTCTGTATGAAAGAGAGCGGAGGCTTTAAGGAGCTGGCCATGAGAGGCGACGAATAGTCCATCCTCGATCACAACGATCTGCTCCTTTAAGACAGGAATGTGTTCGATGGTCTTTTCGACAATCGGCGTGTTGGCAAACAGGGACGAAGTGAATGCAATGGCAATCAGGACAAGTGTTTTCATGAAGACCCTCCTCTTAGGGTTGTAGAGGGAAAAACACCTTTGAGCCTAATGTGTTCCTAAATTTTTAGCAATCTTAAAAACCCAAAACTCAGGTTAAAAGCCGTGGTGCTGTCGACAGAGCCCGACCTGTGGGTCGTGCGTTTTTTCTCGAGACTGCTACTGATACCTTAAAACTTGAAGGAGACAGTTTTCCATTAGACCTATTTCGAAATTGATGAGGAGAGCGAAAGCATGAGGTTAGCAAGTAGAAGTCTCGGGCTGCCTGGCTCGGGCTGCTCGTTTGCGCTGCGTTGGCACTTGCGCAAAAGTCGCAGAACCAGCAGATATGCTGCTGATTCCCGACAAGTCGGGATTGTTCGCAAAATCACAAATTCATAACCCCAATTCCCAGTTGTAAATTCCTGCGATCAGATTGAAGCGTAGGGAGAACCTTT
>JAFEGQ010000156.1 GCA_018239785.1 Verrucomicrobiota bacterium | reverse complement strand
GCCTTTTACCTGCGGGCCTGCGCTTTCGTTCTCGGCAACTGCATGAGTTGCGCTCGAACTCCAAGCTTTGGTCCTCGGCAAAATGCAGGTGCACTTTATGATTTTATATTCGGGAATTGGTATTAGCCGATCTGCGCGCTTGGTATCCCCATTTAGCAGAAGGGGGAATCCTCTGTGGCGATGACTGGAAATATTATAGAGAGGTCCGTGAAGCTGTCCGAATTTTTGCAAAAGAGCAGGGGCTCTCTATCGTAACTGAAGGGAATTTTTGGCGACTGACTTAGAGTCCTGATTGCAGAATGTCATGCATTTTCAAGAGCCCTTTTAGGCGTCCTTCCTCGACAACGGGAAGCACCATAATTGGGTGTTTTTGATCTTTCTCCATCAGCTGCATTGCCGTGTAGGCGAGCTCTTGGGGCTCAATGGATTTAAATGAGCGATTCATCAAATTTTCTAACCGCTCATTAAGGGCCGTAGGCCCTTTCAATTGCAAGGCGCGGCGCAAATCTCCATCGGTGAAAATCCCCGCGATCTGCTCTTCTTTGTCAATGATCAACAAACAACCACAACGCTTGTCAGAAAGCTCTACGAGTTTATCCACAAGGCGGTCTTGTGGACTGGCCAGGGGCAAGCTCTCCTCTTTGAGCATGAGATCGCTGACCCGCATCGAAATCCGCTTGCCAATGCGACCTGCGGGGTGGTTACATGCAAATTCATCGAGGGAAAAATTCCTCCTTTTCATGAGCGCTACCGCGAGGACATTGCCAAAAATGAGCTGGATGACATCGGAGGTGGTAGGAGCCATCCCAAAAGGGCACAGCTCTTGCTCGCAAGGCAGATAAAGGGTCTGATCCGCTGCTTTTTGCAGGCGCGACCCCTTTTGCGAGACCCAAGCGACGACGCGAGCTCCTTTGTTGCGCAAATAAGGGATGAGCTCGAGCAATTCATTGGTTTCGCCGCTTTTGCTGAGCAAGACGAAGACGTCCCCTTTTGAAACAATTCCTATGTCTCCATGGAGGGCATTCGTAGGGGGGATGAACCACGATTTGATCCCTGTAGAGACCATGGTCATCGCAAGTTTTTCCGCAACAAAGCCACTTTTCCCCACTCCACAAAAAAAGAGGACCCCTTGGAAGTTGACAAGGCTCTCCATAAACTCTTCCACGTGCGGAAGATCAAGAGAATCAAAAAACTTATTAACGTATTTTTGCTGATTTTCGAAAAGCTGCTTGATCATGCCGCCAGTATAGCCTAAAGTAGCGGAGATGGCAAAGACTCCTATCACAGTGGCGCGCGGCGATGGCATTGGGCCTGAAATCATGGAAGCGACCCTGCGCACCCTTCAAGCAGCGGGAGCTGAGCTAGAGATCGAAGAAATCGTAATTGGGAAAAAAATCTACGAATCGGGACATCCGACAGGGATTGAAGAGGCGAGTTGGGAGTCGATCCGGCGCACCGCTGTTTTTCTAAAATCCCCTATTACAGCCCCCCAAGGGGGGGGGGTTAAAAGCCTCAATGTGACTGTCCGGACAGCGCTTGGTCTTTTTGCAAATATCCGCCCCTGTGTCTCTTATTTCCCTTACGTCTCCACAAAACATCCCGCCATGGATGTTGTGGTCGTGAGAGAGAATGAAGAAGATCTTTATATCGGCTGTGAATACAAGCAAACGGCTCAGACACAAAACGCCCTCAAACTGATCACCCGTCCTGGCAGTGAACGGATTATCCGCTATGCCTTTGAGTATGCAAGGGCTCACTCACGCAAAAAAGTGACCTGCTTTACGAAGGACAATATTCTCAAAATTACGGATGGCCTGTTTCACGCTGTGTTTGAGGAAATTGCGGCTGAATATCCCGACATAGAAAATGAGCATTGGATTGTCGATATTGGATCTGCAAAACTCGCCGACTCCCCAGAGGTTTTCGATGTGATTGTCCTCCCCAACCTCTATGGGGATATTCTCTCCGATGTTGCGGCTCAAATTGCTGGCTCTGTGGGGCTTGCGGGCTCTGCAAATATTGGAGCCCACGCTGCCATGTTTGAGGCTATCCACGGCTCAGCGCCTAAGCGGGCGGGTCAAAATGTGGCCAATCCGTCAGGGCTCATGCATGGGGCGATTCTCATGCTCGACCACATTGGGCAGCAAGCAGCGGCAGAGCGGATGCACAATGCGTGGCTGAAAACGATTGAAGATGGGATTCACACCTACGACTGTTTCAAAGAGGGGGTGAGCCGTCAAAAGGTGGGCACGCATGAGTTTACCGATGCCATTTGTGAGCGGATGGGGCAAAAGCCAGAGAAGTTAAAAGCTGTCTCCTACACAAAGGGCAAGCAGATGAAGGTAGCTGCCGAGAGGCCCCTACCAGACCTTGGGAAGAAGGAGCTGGTGGGGATCGATCTCTTCATCGACTTCGATGGATCTTGTGCTGCCTTACAGGAAAAGCTAGCAAAGATCAAAAGCCCCCTACAGCTGAAGATTATTTTTAATCGCGGCGTGAAAATTTGGCCTGAAGGGCTTGCAGAAACCCTCCTCTCGGACCAATGGCGCTGCAGATACATGGGACACCCTCACGCCACCCATGCGCAGATCGCAGCTCTCTTGGCTGAAATGTCCCAAGCAAAGATCGACTTCATCCAGGTGGAAAACCTCTACACCTTTGGGGGAAAAGCGATCTACTGCAATGCATGACACAGCCTTCTATTAGAAAAGGATTTCAATCATACAAGTGCCTTCAACTTCTGATTTGCCGGCTTGTTCTTGAGCGAATTGCAATGAACTTTTTTCGAAATTCCTACTCTGTGCTCTCTGTGATCTCTGTGGTTGTAATTTTTATTTTTTACCACAGAGATCACAGAGGGCACAGAGTAGGAATTCACAGGTCCAATTCACCAACATAGGTAACATTTTATCAAGAATGTTCTACCATATTTTCCTTAAGATATTTGAGGAGGTAGGTGTGACATGGGAGTGTTGTAAAGTGGACTGCTAGCGGAAGACTAGCGAACAGCTCTCGGCTTAAGGGGGAAGGGAGTCGTTCTTTGGGCATGCCAAGGCTATGACAAACAATTGCCTATTAGGCCGTCAATTTTTACTTCGGGTCCTCCCGCGTGCGAAGCAAAGGGAGTGACCTGAATGGTTACTTTAAGGATCGCTCAATCAAAATTGTGGAAGCCCTGTTGGATGGAACCAAACGGCAATTATTTCATTATCTTCCATAGCAGCGACACAATCGCGAGCAAATTCTATTAATTTCCTGTGCTTCATATGAGGGTTCCCAATACATATCCAACCTTTTTTTCATTAATATAGATAGGCCATCTTTCTTTTTCATTTATCCTATATGAAACTCCAGGCACAGGAGGTTTATCTAAAACTGCAACCAGGCTAGCTCTTATGTATTTTTGAGGCGATTCATT
>JAFEGQ010000155.1 GCA_018239785.1 Verrucomicrobiota bacterium | reverse complement strand
GGTATCTTTAAGATGGTCCGAAATCATACAATCTCTCCTTTAGATTTTTGAGTGAGTTGAAAAGAAGAATTGTTGTCTCGGACCTTTTTTATTTCAATATATCTAAGAGTGAAATAATTTTTTTTAAAAAGCCCGATCTGAATTTACAGACTTATTGTTGCACTACCAACGGATCCGTAACCAGAGAAAAGACTTTTGCCACAAAGAGTCTAAAAAGATCATCGACCACTACCAGTACATTTGCGTAGAGGACCTAGATATCAAAAAAATGACGGAAGGGTCGCATTTGGCAAAGAGCATTATGGACGCGAGTTGGAACCAGTTTCGCCAGTTCCTCACCTACAAAGTGGAAGAAGCTGGTAGGAAGTTGGGCCTGGTGAACCCTGCCTATACGACGCAAGATTGCAGTAGATGCAAACACCGAGAAGAGAAAAAACTCTCCGAACGGATGCATCACTGTTCTCGGTGTGAGTATCAGACGACCAGGGATCTCAACGCTGCAGAAAATATTTTGGCCCTCGGATTAGATGGCCTGGGAATCATCCCTAGAAGCCTCTGCCTTTAGGCAGGGGAGTAGTCACTCAACTAGTAGGTAATTAAATGCCTCTACAGGAGGCAGTGCATTGTGAGGCGCAAAATAGATGAAATGCTTGATATTCCACCCTGTGATCTCATCAGTATATTTGAAGTTTAAATCGAGCTCATCTTGCTGCTTTTTTTGATCCCATTCTTTTTGAGACAAGGTGAATAAGGAATGATTGGGGAGGAGCTGTACGGCAGAGCCATTTTTGAAAAACTGGTCGAGCCTTTGGGAGCTCAAGAGCCTTTTTCCTGAGCGGTCTTCCAAGAGGGTGATCACTCCTGGTTGATATCCATGTTTCTCGAACGCACGGAACTGCTTGATTGAGGTCTTTTTTGGTATAAAGGCTGCGGGGTTGAGTTTAAATAAATTATCTATCTCTACGTTCATCTTTTCCAGCTTAAGAACTCTTCCTGGGACAACCGTTTTTAATAATCGCTCTTGAGCTTCTTCAAGAGTTGATTCAAATGCAATTACATGGTTTTTAGTTAATTCTGACAGTCTTTCCCCCGCATCTTTTTGTGTAACGATGCTATTCCCATTCACTTCGCCAATAGCGGCATTCGCCAGCTGAAAGATGCCAGACAAAATCTGCCGCCATGAGAGCATAATGCTAGGATAAGACTCATCATTCACGTTTTCCCATTTCATCTTTGGAGAGGGGGAGTTTTTTAGGGCCTTGGCGATAGCATGCAATTCTTGCTCAGAGAATTTGCCGTTAAGCCCGAACGCAGTCGTCGGGTAGTTTTTAAGGAGTGCAACCGCCACCTTGGCTTGAGAAATAGAAGTGACAATTGTCTTTACAAACCGCAAAGCGATGGCATGTTCTTCGGATAACTGTTCCCCTTTTTGAAGAGCAGAGAGGATCTTCCGTTCTTCATCACAGCATAAACTGAGGGTCAGTTGCTGGGGATCAAATAGCGCGATAGCCTTTGCGAGATCGAG
>JAFEGQ010000154.1 GCA_018239785.1 Verrucomicrobiota bacterium | reverse complement strand
CAGCAAAATCGCACCCGCAAGGAGGCCCGAGAGGCCTTAAGCCCAAAGGGCATAGGCTCGAAGGGCGCAGGGGGGCAGTGCTTTGCACGCTCCCCCTCCGAGGACGCGATTTGGCAACGCGAGGTGAGGCCCTTCCTCCCAGTTATTTTGTCTGCGAATAGCGCGGAAGCGTGAGCAGCCCGAGATTTTTACGTAGCTCACCTAATGCTTCAGCTGCTATTCACTGCCCTTTTCTTGCTTTGAGAGCCAACTATGAATTTTGAAAGAGATCTATTCGCATATCACGTTATATTTATATAGATTTTTTCGGATTGTTTTGAGAAATCAGCCGAAAACGGTGGACATAGGTGGGGGGGAAATTCCGCCAAATACACACGGTGCGCCGATCGCAACAGCAAGATTTTTGAAACTCTGCAATCTCCCGTTCTCGCGCTAGAAACTCTTCAAGATCTCCTCCTTGAAGAAAAATCTTCTTAATTCCCGGTAACCCCATGTACTCAATGTAGGATAATTGGCCGTGAGGGACGATGAGCCTCGAATAGGCATCGAGCACCTCATGGACGACCTCTGGGGTGAGGCTATTAAAAGGCAGTGTCGAAATGATCACATCATACTTGTAGTCAGGGTGCCACTGAGTCACCGAAAGACAGTGCACCTTCCTTTGGGGATGATTTGGGAGTTTAGACTCGATGAGCTGACAAAACTCTGGATCAATCTCCACCACATCGAAGAGATCCTCGGGCTGCAAAAATTCAGAGATCGCTTCAGTAATGACTCCAGTCCCTGCCCCCACCTCTAAAATGCGATAAGGGGGGCGATTTTTCTTAAGCTCTCGAGTCATCTCCTTGGACACCGCGGAAGAGGAGGGAAGGACAGAGCCCACATGAGAGGGGTCTTTGAAGTAATGGAAAAGAAAAGTCGAAGCGTCTGATCGAATGAAAACGATAGATAAGCAGACAACAGCTAGGAAAAAGAACCCAGCAATTAACTTGATGATCTTATGGTTGCCCACGTTCCCTCATGGATGCGTTGCTAGCTGTTCTTTTAATTGAAAAAGAAATTTTTGTCGCAAAAGTTGAACAGTCCCCCGAATGCCGTTTTGGACCGCCTCCTTGCTCGAAAAGCCGTGGCACTTCATGACCACCCCATCGACCCCTGCGACTAACGCCCCTGGATACTCGGCATAGTTCACTTTCTTATTGAGGCGCCCTAAGACGGCAGCAACATCTTCTCGCATCGCCTCCCCTCCAAAGGCCTCTTGCAACGATTGCAAAATAAACAAGGAGATCCCTTCTGCGGTTTTCAGAAAAATATTTCCCGCAAAACCGTTGCAGACGATCACATCGACATCCCCTAAAAAGGCCTCTCTCCCCTCGATGTTGCCGACAAAAGTAAAGTCTGAAGAGCTGCGAGACTGCAGCAATTGATAGGCATCGCGCATCCCCCGAGTCCCCTTCACCGCTTCTCGCCCGATGTTGAGCAGGCCAACGCGAGGTAACTTCAAGCCAAGGGTCGCCCGCTGATAAGCAGATCCCATGCGGGCATATTGCCACAAATGTTCAGCGCGGGGGTTAATGTTACCGCCCACGTCAATCACAGCAATGTCATGGCGCAGCGAGGGAACACAAGCGAGAAGTCCTGGGCGATCGACACCGGCAACCATCCCCAAGGTCATGATGGAATTTGCAACTAAAGCGCCGGTATTACCCGTCGAAATGAAGGCGTCAATCTGCCCCGATTTGCACTTACGCATCCCCTCTGCAATGGAAGAGCGCTTTTTGCGCCGAACGGCAGTCAGGGGATCCTCCTCCATCGTCACCTCTTCAGTGACTTCGACCCAATCAAATGGAGAGAGCGAATCATTTTTTGCCTTTCCAAGCCCGAAAAGGACAAGGCGAACCTCTTCGCCTTCCGAAGCAAGTTCCGGAGCGATCTCTTGGGCCGCCTCAAGTAATACCTCTTGGGGGCGATCGCCCCCTAAAAGATCGACCCCAATGCGCAAAGTTAGCCTAAACGGGTTCTGCGGGCTGCACCATCGCACGACCCCGGTACATCCCACAAGAAGGGCAAACGCGATGAGGTAACTTAGAAGCTCCACACTGACGGCAAGCAGTTGTCGTCTTAGGCTGAAGCTTAAAATGAGCCCGACGCGTCGCTTGGCGCCGATCAGAGTGTCGATTTCGTGGAACTGCCATTGTTTTTTTCTCCCTTCAAGGTAAGAGTTTCTCAAACGGGTGGAACCCGTGAGATTCTTTTTTACTTATTTCCTCGAGCCGCTTGCGCTCAGGACAGCTCCCCTCACATTCCGCAAAAGGGGGAACCTCCACCAACAAGATCCCTCTGATGATCGGAGTGAGGTCGATCTTGCCTCTACACATTCCTCTTGGACGCATCCCCTCAAGCTCCTCGACATGGCAGTAACCCCTCACCCCCAAAGGAACTGCAACCGGGTGATTGCAGATTTTGCAAGGAATTTTTACTTCTCCATCCAAGTCAAGGCTGAGAACAAGCCGCTCCCCTGCCAAATAAGCCTCTCCACCTACCGCAATCCCTCCAGAAAATTCGGGTCCTATGGCCTCCGCAGGAAGCACCCCTTGCAAGGTCTCGGTTTTTCCTCCTCGAAGTCGGTCTGGGTAGATGAATAGAGCGTCTGACATGAGTTGAACACAAAGCCTATCGCGATTTGCCATTTTTTTCCACCTTCCACTACAATCGCTCTCTGCTGCTAAAGGTCCTCCCTAGGAGAACAAAAGAATAAGCAGCAAAGGATGAACCAGATGGGAACCTCTAATAGTCCTCAAATGGAGGAAATTCTCCTAAATGTGGAGAACCGAGAGATGCGCTGCGCCTATCTCTCTTGTGGCCGGCTTTACGATTTAATCGTTGAAAGACAAAGAACACGTCAAGTGCGCGGAAATATTTACCGCGGCACTGTGAAAAATATCCTGACAAATATCCAGTCTGCCTTCATCGATATCGGGGGAGAAAATGGGTTCATCCACATCTCGGATGTCTTAGAAAACGCCAAAAAACTCGAACAACTTTTTGATATTGATTTTGAATATGAGAGTGCAGAAGCTCCCGAAACGGAAAACGCTGATGCTGATATCAAAGAAGTTCTTGTCGAAGGGCAAGCGGTTCTCGTGCAAGTGGTGAAAGAGCCCATTGGCAATAAAGGTGCCCGTCTTACAGCGCGCATTTCGCTGCCAGGGCGCTACCTCGTCTTATTGCCCAACATGCCCCATTACGGAGTGTCGCGTAAGATTGAAGAGAGAAACGTCCGCGAACGGCTCAAACGGATCCTTCGCTCATTTGACTTACCTAAAGGAGTGGGGCTCATCTGCCGCACAGCGAGCCAATTTGCGACCGAAGACGCCCTTTGCGAGGAAGCACAAGGGCTCTTACAGCTTTGGGAACAGATCCGCTCCACTTATCAAAGAGCCTCAGGGCCTTGTCTCCTCTACGAGGAGTCCGATCTCATCAAACGGACCCTCCTTCATGCGTTCGATTTAAGGGTCGACCGCCTCTTAATCGACAACTATAACGTCTACAAACAGTGCAAAGAGATGACAGCGAAATATACCTCTGAGCATCCTTTGCGCATCGAATATTATCGCGACAAAGTGCCGATGTTTGAGAGGTTTAATGTCGAGCGGGAAATTGACAAGGCGCTGAGCCAAAAAGTGTGGCTGCCAGGGGGAGGTTACCTTTATTTTGACCAAACTGAAGCGATGCACACCATCGATGTCAACTCGGGCAGAAGTGGGGGAAAAGAGGGGAAAGATGTGGAAGAATCGCTCGTCCAAATCAATCTCGATGCGGTCGATGAAATTGCAAGACAGCTGCGCATTCGCAATATCGGAGGTCTTATCATCTGCGACTTTATCGATATGCGCTCGCGCAAAAATCGGAAAAGGGTCCTCGATCACCTACGCGATCGGATGAAGGACGACCCAGCCAAGTGCACCATTTTAGGGATGAGCGAATTTGGGCTGGTAGAAATGACCCGCCAAAGGAGTCGCGAATCCTTAGCGCAAACCCTTTTTGAAGATTGCCCCTACTGCTTTGGGAGAGGCGGGATTAAAAATTCTGAGACTATGTCGATCGAGATTGAACGGACGATGCGCAAAATTGTGCTATCCAAGCAACATTTTGGACTGCGCCTAAAGCTGCACCCTCATCTCTACAACTACCTAAAAGGAGAAGACGTAGAAACCCTCTACAGCGCAGCACAAGAACTCAATGCCGAGATTGAACTCATTCCTGACGAAACCCTCCATCTGAATGATGTCCGCTTTACCTCGAGCATCACAGGAGAGGAGTTCGACGCCTAATGGATTTTCAAGCGCGTTTGAATCGAGAAGAGGCTCAAGGGCTTCTCCCCCCAAAGTACCGCAAACTGATCGAGCAGTTTTATACAAGTTACCTCCACGCCAAAGGGTACCTCCCTGGGCAAGAGGATCGCCAAACCGCCCATCTGTTTGATCTCTACTTGCGCTTCATTGAGGAGCAGTGCGCTCATCCCTATCCCTTCGAGCCGGTCCATTTAAAAATCCGAACTCCTGTCGATTACTACCAATTTGGCCTCGATGTGATGGAGGGGATTATCGACCGCGCTCACTCGTGTGTCTTGGGGCTCAAGCAAGTCGATCGCATTGAACAGCTCCTCCTGCAAGGAGAAAACGTGGTGATCCTCACCAACCATCAAGCAGAATCAGATCCGCAGCTTGTGAACCTTCTTCTCGAAAAAACACACCCCACATTTGCTGCAGAGTCCTTTTGGGTCGCAGGCGAGCGGGTGCTCATCGATCCGATGGCAGCCCCCTTCAGTATGGGGCGCAATTTGTTATGCGTCTATTCTAAAAAATATATCGATCATCCACCAGAAAGGAGATCTGAAAAACAGGCTCACAATGCCAACACCATGCGCCAGATGCATAAGCTCTTTAGCAAGGGGGGGGTCGCTGTTTTTGTCGCTCCAAGTGGAGGAAGAGATCGCCCGAATCAAGAAGGCAACGTCTTGCCAGCCCCCTTTGATGCCTCTGCAGTGGAGATGTTTCGCCTCATGGCCTCTCGCAGTCCAAAGCCCGTCCACATCTTTCCGCTCGCTCTTGCCTCTTATAATCTCCTGCCACCCCCTTCAGGAATGCCTGACGAGGGATGTGAGCCCCGCTATACCAAGGGGGGGCCTGTCCATTTACATTTTGGAGCTGAGATTGACATGAATAGCCTGGGCGAGGCAGAAGGGGGGGACAAAAGGGAGCGTAGACAACTTTTGGCTGCTCATGCCTATCAGTTAGTGTGTCAACTTTACTCTACTCTCCCTCCAACGTAAGTAGGCAGGAGAATTCAACGCAAAGGCACAAAGACGCAAAGCAAGAGTGAAAGATTTCTTCATTTTTTTGCGCCTTTGCGTTGAATTCTCCTACCTCAACAGCCAAACCCCGAGGTGATGAGTTATATGGGCCAGAATACGATCGTTAATCCAAGATATTTAGGAATATTTTTCATCGCTGTTGCTACATGCGCCCCTCTTTTTGCCTCTGTTGTTCCTGATGAATCGACCCTTGTTTTGCGCACACCCACTCTCGCCGATGTAGAGGTGCTGAAGTTGCGCCTCGACAATGGCCTTGAAGCCCTTCTCATTAGCGATCCTGGAGCTTCGGAAGCAGGAGCTGCTTTGAGCGTCGAAGTGGGAACATGGCAAGATCCGAAAAACT
>JAFEGQ010000153.1 GCA_018239785.1 Verrucomicrobiota bacterium | reverse complement strand
TGACGCCCTTGCTGAATCAAGGGATGAACGACGAATAATTGTGAGGGAGTTAGGGAAGAAGAGCGAATTTACAGACAAACGGTTGCTTTGCCTTTTGTCTGCGAATAGCGCGGAAGCGTGAGCAGCCCGAAACCCCTACCAGGCGGACTTTCTTTTGTAACAACTGATATCAGCGAATTTCGAAAGAGATCTATTTAAAAAATCCACCGGGCGCGGGCGCATCCTATTATAGCTTCTCGCCAGCGATGGTCTGGGCCATTCTTTGAAAAATGAAAAAATGGAAGGGATAAAGAGCGTACCAATAAAGCCTGCCAAAGACGCCTTTGGGTCTGAAGGTGGCAGTCTGTACGAGCATCCATTGATTGTCCGCGGGTGTCAAACGAAACTCGAGCCAGGCTTCCCCAGGGACTTTCATCGTGGCGAAAAGAATGAGATGACCTTTTTCCTTACAGCTAAGCAAGACTCTCCAAAAGTCAATGGAGTCTCCAATTTGGATTTCCGAAGGGTGCCTTCTCCCTCTGTTCAGTCCTACTCCGCCCATCATCTTGTCAAATAGACCGCGCAAATACCAAGCCCAATTCAGAGCATAATAACCTGTATTGCCTCCAATAGCCCAAATGCGTTCTGTGGTAGCTGTTTTCGAATCTTTGATGAGAATCTTTCTTTGGTCTTTTAAACAGCCCTCAAGGGGAACTTGGACATAATCCTCAATGTTCGGATCATATCCATCGATTTCCCATGCATCCATCCATGTAGAAACCACCTGATTTTTTGAGATATTTTGAAAGGCTAATTCCAATGCCTCTTGATAGGTCAAGCATCGGTGGGGGAGGATTTTTTGGATCTCATTGAATTGAACAACCGTGCTGCTTTTCATACTTGCTACTAAGTAAGCACAAAGAGAGAAACGGACCGATGTGATCAAGACAAGCCAATAGCTCGATAATCGAGGTGTCAGAACAGGAACCTCTAGGATCCATCTTTTGAGATGCCTGAACTTTGCGTATCTCAGCATCAACTCTTTAAAGGTGAGTACTTCTGGTCCTCCGATATCAAAAATCTTATTCATGCATTTCTGATTGAGAAGGACATGAGAAAGATAAAAAAGGACATCCGCAATCGCAATGGGTTGACAAGGGGTGTGAATCCATTTCGGAGCAATCATAAGCGGGAGTTTTTCACATAAATCTCTAATGATCTCAAAAGAGGCACTTCCAGCGCCGATGATAATGCTCGCACGTAAAACAGTGGTTGGAATCAAGCTTTTTTTTAATTCTTGCTCGACTAATAATCGCGATTTGAGGTGGGGAGATAATTCTTTTTCATCATTAATAATCCCTCCCAAATAGATAATCTGCTTGATTTTTTTATTTTTTACACATTTTATAAACTGTTGAACCACTTCAAGTTCGGCATCGCCCAAGTTACTAACTATTTCAGACATCGAATGAACGAGGTAATAGGCAGCTTCAAGGTCTTCTGGGATATCTTTTAAGGTCTCAGGATTTCTTAAGTCGCCATAGATGTAGTGAAGATTTTTTTTGTTTTCAGAAAAAACTTTTACCCCTTTAATACGACACAGAGCATAAATTTGATGTCCCTGACTCAAGAGAGCAAGAATCAATCTTTTCCCTACAAATCCAGTAGCACCTGTGATAAAAACTTTCGTCATGCACCCATTTTTTAGTGGATTGTGGACCACTACATCTATAACAAGAATAGGTTTAATTGTTAAATATGTTAAGAATTTTCTTTTCAAGCAAGGGTTGTTATGGGATTGATCCTGAAAAAGACCTTGAGTTCCAGTCTCTCAATGATGCTGGAGTCACTTTCTTGCTTCGAGTTTTAGGTTTTTTCGAGCAAGAGAAGAGCGTTTAAGGAGAGCTCGTTAGATGCATCGAGGATACAAGTCGCTTTGGAAAAGTCTTGTTGGGTGGTAAATTGATTTGGAACAGCGATCGCGATCATCTCCGCTCCAGCTGCAGCTTCTACGCCAGCCGAGGTGTCTTCAAAGACCAGGCACTTGGAGGGGGAGATTCCTAGCCGTTTGGCAGCTTCATGTAGATGTAAGGCTTGGGCTTATTGGTCCCTTCTGCATCGCTATAATCGCCCAAGTCATCTGCTCCGGAAATGATTAAGTCGAACGCATCGCTTAACCCAATTTGTCGGAGGTTATGCAGAATTTCCTCCATGGGAGCACTCGAAGCGAGCCCTAATAGGAGGTTGTCCTCTGAAGAGAGCTGTTTGGCAAAGGCCACCATGATCGGAAAGGGAGGGACCCCTTGAGTCTGCAATAGGCGATAGGTCGCATTGCGAAGGTCGATGACCTCTTCTCCGATTTCTCTCCGCTTGTTCTCTTGGATCATGAGGAGGATATTTTTTGCACTGTGCCCCACAAGGGGCATGTGCTCTTCGATCGAGAACTCAATTCCTTGGCTATTTAGAGCCTCTTGCCAGGCGAGGAGCTTGAGGTATTCGGTATCGACCAATACCCCATCACAGTCAAAAATCACCGCCTCATGTTTTTGGGCAGAGGGGAGGCAAAGAGGGGCAAGCAGGCAATGACGAGGAGGGTGAAGAGGCGTTTCATGTACTTTGTTTGCGCAGCCGGATGGTTTTAGGGGTCACTTCGATGCACTCATCGTCAGCAATCCAGTCGATCGCTTGCTCCAGAGTAAAGCGGCGTGGGGGAGTCAAAATGACGTTTTCGTCACTCCCCGAAGCCCGAACGTTGGTCAGTTTTTTCTCTTTGACCACATTCACCCCGAGATCATTGTCCCGATTATGCTCTCCTACAATCATTCCCTTGTAGACTTCTTGAGTGGGAGAAACAAAGAGGGTGCCGCGCGGCTGCAAGTTAAAGAGGGCATAAGGGGTTGCTTTTCCTCCCTCTGTGGCGATAAGACTTCCATTAGATCGACTAGGCATTTCTCCCTTCCAAGGGGCAAAGTGGTCAAAGATGGCCGTCAAAATCCCTTCGCCACGCGTCATCGTCAAAAAGGAGTTGCGGTAGCCCATCAATCCTCTTGTGGGCATCAAAAACTCCATCCGTGTGATCCCATGCTCGTCGGTTGCCAAGGACTGCATCTCCCCTTTTCTCTTGGAGAGTTCTTCAATGACCGCCCCTGAGTGGGCTTCAGGCACTTCGATATGGACATGCTCAATGGGCTCGTGCGTTTTTCCTTCGACCTCTTTGGTGAGCACCTGCGGTTTGCCAAGGCTCATCTCATAGCCTTCGCGCCTAATTGCTTCGATCAAAACAGCCAAGTGGAGCTCGCCCCGACCAGCAACGGAGATGAAATCTTGGCCGATGTCGATCCGATAGGTGATGTTGGCCCGCGCCTCTTTTTCAAGGCGCTCTCTCAATTTGTTGAAGGTCACATGCTTCCCTTCACGCCCTGCAAAGGGGCTTGTATTGACCTGCATCCGAATGGCTACTGTCGGCTCTTCAATTTCAATGGAGGGGAGCTGTTCAATCTGTTGAGGCGAGCAGAGGGTGTCGCCAAAGGTGACATCCTCTAGACCTGCTAATACCGCGATATCGCCACAAGAGGCGTCGTCGACATCGATTTTTTGTAAGCCGCTATAGCTTTGAATCCGAGTGATTTTCACCTCTTTTGTCGAATTGTGCACGACGGTATCCGCTTTGTGCACGCTCCCTCGCAAGATCCGGCCGCAAGCGAGGCGCCCTAAGAAGTTGTCATAGCCAATGGTGGCCACCTGCATGAGGAAGGGGCCCGTTGGATCTCCAGGAGGAGGGGGGACTTTTTCCACAATGAGATCAAAAAGAGGGCGCATATTTTCGTGAGGATCGTTGATCTCCCGAGTCGCATAGCCATTGAGGGCTGAGGCGTAACAATGGATAAAATCGAGCTGCTCGTTACTCGCCCCTAACTCGACGAAGAGGTCAAACGTGGCATCTAAAGCTTTGTCAGGTGTTGCCCCCGGACGGTCAATCTTGTTGAGGACAACAATGGGTTTCAGCCCGAGCTTCAGCGCTTTGCTCAAGACAAAGCGCGTTTGAGGCATCGGCCCTTCGCGCGCATCAATCAAGAGGAGCACACACTGCACCATTCCCAAGACTCGCTCGACCTCTCCTCCAAAGTCAGCGTGGCCAGGAGTGTCGATAATGTTAATGCGCGTCCCTTCGTAATCGATCGAAGTGTGCTTGGCAAAAATCGTAATGCCCCGCTCCCTTTCTTGATCGTAAGAGTCCATGACACGATCAGGAATTTTTTCATGCGCGGCAAAAGCATTGGCTTGTTTAAGGAGACAATCGAGGAGAGTCGTCTTCCCGTGGTCGATGTGAGCGATAATTGCGACGTTGCGAATTTTTTCTGGAGGAAATGCCATGTGATTCTCAATTGCCTCTTTTAGGTGGATCGTTCTATTATTGCACAACGTTGACCGAATCTCAAGGGGGTATACTCATGGAGAGTCCCAATCTCATGGATTCGCGTACCAGCCATCTCGATGATGTGTTAGGAGAGCGGCTCGAAGCAGCCTTTTTACACCAAACAGCGGATGTGCATGCGCATGAAGTGGCGAAGATCGCCAGTGAGTACTCAGCCATTGACTTGGCTTATGCAGCTTCGCGTTTACCCGCCAGGGGGCGGGTGATCCTCTACGAGAACCTCCCCAACTGGGAAGCTAAAGTTAATTTTATCATAGGGACCGACGACAGCAGCCGCACCTACATCTTTCGGGAACTTCCGGATGAGGAACTCTTAGAGCTGGTGGGGAGAATGCCTGCCGATGAAGCCGTTTGGGTGCTCGACAACATGCCCGATCGGCGGGTCAGGCGCCTTTTTGAACGGCTGAAACCTCAGCAAGCAGCCGCGATTGCCGAATTGCAGCGGCATGGTCGCTATAGCGCTGGCCGTTTGATGACAAATGAGTTTTTCGCATTTACGAGCGATGTGACCATCGGAGAGGCGGCCGATTACATTCGCAACCATCCAGGCATTGATTTGACAAGGAGAATCTTCATTCTCGGTCCAGAAGGGGAGCTGCAAGGCTATGTCCCTTCTCGCAATCTGATCATCAACCCCCGCGATTTGAGTTTGCAGCAGGTGATGCAACCCATTCATCATACAGTGACTCCAGACACTTCTCGAGAAGAGGTGGTCGATTTAGCAGAGCGTTATAACATTACTGCTTTACCTGTTGTCGATGGGGGAAAACTCGTAGGGGTGATTACCTATGAAGATGTCATTCAAGTGCTCCAGGATTTGGCCGATGAGACGATCGCGCAGATGGCCGGTACGCTCGAGGATGTGAGCGCTCACGAATCGATTGCAAAAAGATTTTTCTCAAGAGCTCCTTGGCTCGTTGTCACCTTGTGCGGGGGACTCATCAACGCCGCAAATATGGCTTATTTTGAGAGCACGTTGAGCCCTTGGATGGCGTTTATGGTCTTTTTCGTCCCCCTCATTACGGGGATGTCTGGGAACGTGGGGGTTCAGTGCAGCACTGTTTTGGTGCGGAGCATGGCCATTGGAGAAATTGCCTCCAGCACAAGAGCTGGGGCTATTTCTAAAGAAATTTGGTTGGGGCTGATCACGGGATTAGTGTTTGGAATCCTCTGTGGGGTGGCCGTTTTAGGGCTCAATGCTCTTGGAGTCCATCATCTTTCTGCGAACGGTTTAGCAGCAGGTGTTGTCATTAGCGCAGGTCTTTTTGGGGCGTGCGTGGCTGCAAGTCTTTTGGGGGTCTTTTCCCCTCTTTTCTTTGCCCGCATCGGCATCGACCCAGCCGTCTCCTCGGGGCCCATTGTGACCGCCTTTAATGACGTCTTTTCGATGATCATGTACTTCTTGATTGCGAAGGGGGTCTCGACACTTTTTCTCCTAGGTTGACAGCTCTTGAAGAGCGGTTAGTATTTCCTCAGCTGGGGCAGAGCCCAGGCTTTATCTGGTCACTCCTTCTCCATAGAGGTTACCTCACGATTGATGCGACACCCTCTTACGGGACAGAGATTCAGTTGAACATTCCCCATTTCGAAGTTTCAGAAAAATATGCATTGGAGCTGCAAGAGCAAGGGGTGAGTCGCATTTTATGCCTCGGCTTAGCTTGCAAGGGGAAAGAGGTGCATGTTGAGTCATCCTTCACTTAGCTACAAAAAGGTAAGTTTGCTAAACTCTCTAGCAATTTTCAGAAAGGAAGCAGTCATAGAATGTGGCTGAGGCCGGTCTTTTAGGGAAATTGGATGCGCGCAGTCTTTCTTTCGATCTGATTTTGAACTTAAAGGAAGAAATAGATGCATCAAATACAGGAGTTATCTCCTCCTCTTTCCAAGGTGGAGCATGCGTGTGACCACTGCGGCATAACGGATCAAAAGCTTGTAGAGTGTGCGCTGTGTCATCTTGGGAGCTATTGCAGCCCTGCGTGTGAGGATCAACACTGGCCTGAGCATCGACAAGTGTGCCATCTCGTCCTCTCTGAAACAGCTGTCCACCTTCAAGACAAAAAACCGCGTCTCGGAAAGCAAATCGCAAAAGGGGGAGAGGGGACCATTCACCTTGCCAATTGGGGGGATGAAAAAGTGGTCGTCAAAATCCCTTTGAAGCCAGGTAGCGTCTCCTTGCAAAGAGAGCTAAAGATCTTCAAAGAGACCTGTCATCCCCGCATCTTGTCTTTTCTGGGGGAAATCCCCAAAAAAGGATGGGTCTTTATGCCCTACATGGAAAAGGGGAGTTTGGCTTCTCTCACCTTTTCACAAGGAAAGCCATTTCCTTGGTCAGAGCGGCTCCAGATCAGCTCAGACGTTGCAGAGGGCTTAAGCTACTTGCACAGTCAAGGGATCCTCCATTGCGATATCAAGTCAGATAACATTCTCTTGGATGGGGACGGCCGAGCTAAAATCGCCGATTTTGGAACTGTGCAGATCAAAAAGCACCCTGAGCTGAACTTCCCTTGGGGAGGGAGCATGGAATACTGGAGTCCTGAGCTCGTCCCTTGGATTCAGCGCTTGCCTAAAACGGAATTATCGATGTTCTTCTGCGAAGCTTTTGGCAAGAAGCTCGAGGGAGATCTTCCTCCCTTTAGTGAAAGTTCAGATATCTACGCTTTTGGAACTTTCCTTTGTGAGATCGCGGAGCGCTATTCTGCCCAATGGACCGTGAAATTTAACATGGGCCGTTTTGGCCAATCGGACCAAATCCCTCCCACCTTCCGCACATGGGTCAACTGGTGCCGGACAAAAGAACCTCACAAGCGGCCGACAGCGGAAAAGCTTTTGCAGGCGATGTCTGGCAAATGGGAGAAAGTCTTGGGAGAGGTCAATCAACGCCTAAGCCTCACTCGCGTCATCTTGAAGGAGGAGCTTCCTCCTTCTAATGTGTTATTCCTGGAGATGAGAAAAGTTTCTTATCTCTTTAAAAAGAGAGCTCCCGGTGGGTCGCTGAAACAAAAGCAGAAAACAATCCAAGAAGAGCTAAACGCTCTTACAAATAACTTCCCCCCAATGCGTCTCGAATCGTGGCAATTGGACTGCGATTGCTTGCTCAAAAACGAAACCTATTGGACAGAGATGGCGCTAGGGCAGCAACAGCTCTTGCAGGAGCTGGTGCTCAAGTACGGCTACTTTGTCCATACAGTTGAGCCTTCTGCATACTCTCATTGGGAGTCTTTGGAGAAATACATTTTAGAAACCCCTTGGGAACAAACTGCGAAGCAGCGGTGGCTATCGGGACTTGCAGAAATGCGCATCTACAGCGCCTCCGAGGAAAGCATCTCCTTTCTCCATCGAGCTCGGCAAGAGGGGACAGATGAGAGGCTCGATTATGCGGAGAGGGTTTTCACCCTTTCCCTGCTATGGCAGATGTTGCGAAGTGCCATAGCGACAGGGGCAGATTGCCGATTTTATGAGGCTACCGAGCACTGGTGTCAGATGGTCCAAGAGACGCAGCAGAAATTTGGCACTTCTGACGATCCCTTTATCCAAACAAGTCTCCCCCTTTTATTGCAGAGTAGCACAAGATGTATCGGCCCCCTCATCCCTCATATCCATGAGCGGTTTGTGATTCTCCTGGGCGATGCTCAAATCATCTCCCCCAACACGATCCCTAAACTCCTCGAAACAGATGTTTTGCAGTGGTACAACCATTGCCTCTTCTTCCAAAAGGAGTGGATCATTGCGCTCCATGAACAGGCGTTAAAGCCGATCATCGAGCCCTATCTCTTAGAAGCCCAACAGATCAGTACAGAGGCCTTTGAAAAGGTCGTTGCTAAGTGGGTAGAGCCATGGCTTGAACGCTATGCGCAACATCGACATCTCAAAGAATTTGAGAACTTGCTAGAGGGCGCTTACAACTGGGTCAGGAAGCTAGCAGTGGCTCAAAATTCTAAGGCCTCTGGCTTCGATACCCTCGGCTTTAAACAGCGCATCCAGCGCATCGCACTCTCTTCAGGACAAGAGCCAAAAAAACTTAAAGCCTCCCCGCCCCTCTGGCAAGCGCTCAGCCGCCAGCGGAAAACCGCCGATCCCTCGACGTACACTGATCAAGTTCTTTGCTCTCTAGAAAAAGCGATGGAATTCTTCTTGCCGTTTTTAGGCGAAGCCCCTTGCCCTTGGGAACTCGTCGGGATGGGGGAGTTAGGGCGAAAGCAGCTATTGCCTTACTCCAAGTTCGATGTTGTTCTGTTGATCGAAAAGGAGGCGTTGCGCGAAGTCCCTTATTGGGACCGGTTCATGCATCTCCTCGAAACCCTCACCCACATCATGGACGATGCCAGTGATCAAAAGGGGCATCGCTTAGGTGAAAGGTTGATCCAGACCCCCAAGGAGTTTGCCCTTTTTGTGGCAAAAGAGCTCCATCAAGGGAAAGAGGTGGCCTACAGCGCCTTGCACATGGCGAAAATCACAGCAACTGGAGTAGATTTCCTCTATCTCTATCACACTGAGTTAAAAAAGGCTCTAGAGCGCGACCCCCTCTCCTCTACTTTGGGACTAGTATGGCAGCAAAAGCACGCCAAAGACTGGCAATGCAACACATTTGTCCCGCTCATCGCGGAACACTTCAAAACCACGCATTCCTCCTATTGGCTTAAAGTCATGCAACAAGCCTCAGGAGAGGCCTTTGCTCTCCATTGGCAGTTTGAGCAGCGCGCTCATAAAGATTTGCTGCTCGAGCGACTCCATGGCATCGCCGCTGTTGCCTCTCAACCTATCGATCCTTTCCAAAAAGGGATCATCCCTACATTCGAACTGCAAGAGCGTGGGATCATAGGCATCGCCGCTGCCCTGACCTTTGGCAAAGACCACGACTTAAAAATCCACCGCACCCTCTACCGCGCGATGTCTCAGAAAATGCGCAGTACTTACAAGAATGCTTTAAAGCGCTATCAAGAATTGAATCCCCAAATTCCCCATCTGTTGCAACACATCTTGCCCCATGTCCCTCTCCCTAACGGGGACAGAGAGAGCGCCCGTGGACGCCAAGAAGAGATCCAAGTCATCGTTGAAAAATTAGTGGACCGCTGTGATGTGCAAAGCATCCCTAAAGGCACAAAGGGTGTGCTAGTGAGCTGGGTGCAAGACAACCAAACCCATCATGGGATCCTCAAAAAGGAGTTTGTCCAACAGCTCTTGGATAAAAACGGTCAATTCAACAAAGACAAAAAGCTCCCCGATGGGTGCCGCTCGGTCATTGCTCTCTCTGAGGAAGAGACAAAATTCGCCTACTTGAAAGCTTATCCTGAATTGCCAGGCCGTCAGTTGGCAGCTGATTGTTTAACCTATCGGCTCACAGGAAGTGGAGTTCAAGCGAGTCTCTTATTATTTACCCCGATCCACAATGGCAAGCTCTACGAGAAAACAGCCTATCCGGTGTTGCTCTCAAAGCCAGCTGGAGAGACGGTCCAGAACTATGGCCCGTCCTTAAAGACTCAACAGCTCGATCCCTACCATTTCACACTTAAAGTGTTGTCCACTTATTTGGTTGGCTATGAAGATGATAAGAAAGACAACGTCACTATTACGGAAACCATAGATCCCCTGGGCAACCCCTGCAAGCAGCTCGTCAGTATTGACACCGACCACTCTTTTTACTCCCCCATGGTGGACACAACGGTCGGCTCAAAAGTCCAAGTCAAAACGGTCACCTTCGCCTTTCCGGAAATGAATCAGCCTTTAGATCCTGAGGCAATAGCTGATTTTTTAAGCCTAGATAAGTACCAAGTCTTACAAGAGTGGCTCGCCGATTGCCGCCTCTTGAGCCAGGGAATCGTGGGCGAGTTAAAAAGCGAAATTAAGAAATACGGGCTGTTTTCACCAAATACGCTAACGCGCTTAGCCCCTATCGATCATTGGTTTTCCTCCAAAGACTTTAGCTTTATCCCCATTGCCTTTGAGCCCGGGACCATTGCCGGGATCTATCAGCGTTGGCTGCGCTTAGAGGCCGCTCTCAAAGCCAAGCACATCTCTGCGAATCATTTTGATCTGATAGAAAAGATGAGTGGGCGGTGGGGTCGCATCTATAGAAACCTATTTAATGAACACGATACGATAGCTAAGCGGTTTGATGCGTTAGCTCAACATCACACTGACTATAAGGTGATCAAAGGCGACAGCCAAGTCAGTCACATCTCCACGAAAAAATTGAATGTTTCTCAAACAATAGACGGAAAGAAAAAATTTCAAGACGCTTTAATGCAGGGCAAAATCTTCGATGCTAGTGATGACTATGGCGTGAAAGAGTTGTTTGACATCCAAATGCATTGCCACTATTTGGAGCAACTCAAAGAACTCTTTGAGAAGGGTAGTAAAAGTAACCAAAAACTCAAAGAACTCATTAAAAATCCTTGCTATGCAGAGCTGATTGAACAGGTACTAGCGCGGGTACGCTTCCAGTCTACAGAGAAAAACACACAACAGTTGCTCAACTGGCAAAGTGAATTGCTCGATTTATTGGCTCAGCAATCGCTGCAACACATCACTCTTGTCGGTTGGCAAGGGCTAACAGAGGATAAATTCGTCAAACTCATCGAAAAGAGCTCCGACTTACAGAGCTTGAGGGTCATCGATTGCCTAAACTTCAGCTGTTCTGGTTTGACGTGGGCAAGGCTCAGTATTAACTGCCCTGGCTTGAAAAAGATACGCCTTAGCAATGTAAGCGAATTACCCTTGTTTCAATGGGTTGGAGGGCTGCAATTTAATGTACCGGTAGCATTTAATGCGTTACGCTCCTTGCACTTGAAAAACTGTCCTGACTTGCTGATTTATCAAATCCACGCTTCCCGACTTCAACATCTCAAATTAGAAGATTGTCCAAAATTAATTCAGGTGAATCTCAAAGGTCAGCCAATTTGCGTTTTGCAGCTTCAGAAATGCAATCTCTTGAATGACAGGGGGATTTTCCATGACCAACAAGGGCAGTACTTACTTACTGCTTCTTTTCACAATTGCCCGAATGTAAAAGCAACCGAAGCTTATAACCAATGGCCTTTTCTTCTAGGGCAGTTAGAAGCGAGTGACCGCGAAAGTGTCATACGAGATATTCAGAAAATTCTTAAAGAGCTCAATCTTAAGCTGTACGAAATCCACGGGATAGCCGCTCGATTTATCGTAGAGCACTGTGAAGAATTGCGTCAGCATCATAAAGCCTTTCGGCTAAAAATTCCTGAAATCCACACATCTCTGTTTAAGGGAATAAAGCATACCGATTGGCGTATCCGCACGACTTCTGTAAACGCGCTTGGATTGCTTTACCCTCTCTTGTCTGAGTACGAGCAAAATGAGGTTTTGGAATTCCTGCTTCAAGGGCCAAGAGATGAAGAATGGGTGAGTACGGGTCACTATGGAGCGCTTGGCTTGCTTCATCCCTTTTTGTCTCAAGACAAACAAGGGGATGTTTTAGAAATCCTCCTCCAGGGGTTGGAGAATGACGATGAACTTGTACGCGCCTACGGTGCAGTAGGTATGACAGCGCTTTTTTCTTCAGTATCGCAAGAAAGACAAAACAAGATCTACCAATCTCTCATGTATGGGATGAGGCATGTAGATTTGTGGCTTAGCCCAAGCTGTGCTCAAGCCCTTGAACAACTGTATCCCTCCTTGTCCGAAGAACAACGAAAGGAGACTTTAGAAGCTTTGCTCCAAGGGTTGCGGAGCACATATACGACCTTCTGCGCCAGCTGCGTAAAAGCATGCGTAGAGCTTTATATCTTTTTATCGCAAGAGCAACAAAAGCAAGCACAACAAGCTTTCTTGCGTGCAATGGAGCAAAGCCATGATTTGTCTGATCGCATCTATTTTATCGGAATAGTTAACATGCTTTGTCCATTGCCGCGACAAAAGAAGCGTGAAGAACCATTAGAACCTCTACTAGAAGAGATGAAAGACAAAGACAAAAAGAGCTGGGACCGCGAAAGCAGTATTAAGTCACTTAGACAGCTTTTTCCTTCTCTCCTTAAAGACAAGCAAGAAGAAGTGCTACAAGCCCTACTGGAAGGGATCAAGGACAAAGATATCGCTGGCCATTGTATAGAGGTGCTTGGAGATATTTACGCCATTTTGCCGCAAGCCAATCAAAAAGAAGTGCTACAAGCCTGGCTGAAAGGGATGGCATTTTCATGGTGGGGGATTCGCGCTGCTTGTGCTGAAGCTATTGGAGCGAATTATCCCTTCTTGCCGCAAGATAAGCAAGAAGAGGCTTTGAACGCTTTGCTGAAAGGGATGGCAGATTGGCATCTGAGTGATTGGACGACGGACCACTTAAAGCATGGCCACTTTGCTTCTATCCAGAGCATCGTGCATGTTATACAAACTCTGCTTCCTAAAAAATATCTACACATAAAAATGATCGCACTAAATTATTTATTAGATCATTTAAGATTTTCTACCAGTGATATTCCTGTAGATAATATGATCAGTTCAAACGAGTCACAATTGATTAAAAATGCTGAGAAAATTGATTCGAATTTTGAGGATCCATTACAGCAAGTTTCTCGTAAGCAACTACAAAACAGCTCGCGACCTTATGTGTCAGAGCATATGAAGCATT
>JAFEGQ010000152.1 GCA_018239785.1 Verrucomicrobiota bacterium | reverse complement strand
GCCTTTTACCTGCGGGCCTGCGCTTTCGTTCTCGGCAACTGCATGAGTTGCGCTCGAACTCCAAGCTTTGGTCCTCGGCAAAATGCAGGTGCACTTTATGATTTTATATTCGGGAATTGGTATTATTGCCGATTTCGAGCCAGCTGCCGCTGTCGTTAGAATTCATCGTGCAGCACAGGGGAAACCGCCCCGCTGGCATTGTTAATTGGCTCTAAAAGTAAGAAAAACTTCCCTCTTTTTATTTCTTCAATTTAGCCAGTTCCGCCTCGATCTGCTCATCTTCCACCTTATGAAACAGCAGTTCAGGAGAGGGCAGAGCATGAGGCACAAGAGACTGGCTCCAAACTTTAGGTTCCCCCTCTTGGCCTAGCATCTGCCACAGTTTAGTGGCTGTAGCGGGGATAATCGGGAAGCTGATGAAGGCAAGAGCCCCCAAACACTCTAGGCAAGAGCGAATGACCTGATCAAGAGCCTCTCCTTGAGAGGCATCTTTCGCGAGCTTCCAAGGCTGCTTGTGGTCAAAGTAGACGTTTCCAAGAGAGGCGAGCTCCATGATGAGGGCACAAGCTCTGCGAGAGGAGTAGGAGGCATAGGCCTCTTTTGCTTCCTCTACAATCCTTTTTATCTGCTCAATGAAAGCGGGGTCTGGGTCGCAGGAGGGGAATCGCCCAGCTAAATAGCGCTGAAGAAAGACGAACGTTCGGTTCGCCAAGTTCCCATACTTGCCCACCAGATCAGAATTACAGCGGTTTTGGAAATCGCGCCAAGTGAACTCGCTGTCACTCGTTTCGGGGGCATTGGCAGCAAGGGTATAGCGGAGCTGGTCTGCACTATAGGTATTTAAGAACTCCTCTAAATCGATGTGCCAGCCATCTGACTTGCTAAATTGCCTCCCTTCTAAGAGGAGGAATTCGCTGGCAGGCAGGTCATCGACGAGCTTATAGGGCTCGTTTTGCCCCATCGTCATCGCAGGAAAGAATAGGGCATGGAAGAAGATGTTGTCCTTGCCCACGAACTGCACGAGATGTGTTTGAGGATCGCACCAAAATTCTTTCCACCGCTTCTCGTTCCACTCGCGCGTCGCTGAAAGGTAGCCAATGCACGCCTCGAACCAAACATAGAACACTTTGTCCTTCCCCTCTAGAAGAGGAACGGGGATGCCCCAGTTGCCATCTCGGGTGATCGCCCGAGGGTGGAGATTTTCAAGGTAGTGTTTCGCAAAATTGAGGACGTTTGGCTTCCACTTTTTTTGACTTAAGAAGGATTCAAGTTGTGATTGGAGCCGATCGAGGAGCAAAAACCAGTGGCGCGTTGTTTTCCGGGTGAGGGGGGAGCCGGAGAGCTTCGAGCGGGGATCATGCAAGTCAGTAGCCTCATAACTTGCGCCACATTGTTGGCACTCATCGCCTCTAGCGCTTGTAAAGCCACAGCGCGGGCATGTTCCTGTGACATAGCGGTCGGCAAAAAAGCGCTTCTCCTCTTCGCTATAGAGCTGCTCAGTGTCGCGCGCTTCGATATAACCCCCTTGAAGGAGATCATTAAAGTACTGATCAACGCATAAGTGGTGGTCTTTCCAGGTCGTTCTGGCAAAGTGGTCAAAGGAGATATTGAGACGGTCAAAGAGATGCTTGTTGATCGCATGAAAATGGTCGACCTGCTCTTGGGGGGTCCGGCCGGCAAGTTCTGCGCTTAAGGTAACAGCGACTCCAAATTCATCGGAGCCGCTTAAAAAAAGGACCTCGCTGCCTTGCAGTCGCTCAAAGCGAGCATAGATGTCCGCTGTGAGGTAGGCCCCCGCAACATGGCCAAAATGGAGCGAACCATTAGCGTAAAGCAGCGCAGAGGTGATCAAAACTTTTCGGGTCAATCGTCCGACTCGTCTTTGGCGCTAATTTGTGGTTGAGGCTCAGGCTTTGGCTTAGGAGGAGGGGGAGGGAGGCGATCTTTTTCCTCAAAGATCTCTTCCAAGATCTGGTAAGCTTGATTGTGCACATCGGTCTGGGTGTGAAATAGCCTTCCTTGCTTAATGGACTCTTTCCCCAGGGAAATCGCGTAGTTGACGAGGTCAAAAGTGTCGTCAAATCGACGTTTTAATGGTTCTGTAGTGAGATAATCTTTCAGTTGTTTACTAAGGGGCATGCTTTTTCTCCTCTAAAGCGACAATAGCAGCGATCTGTTGATAGGCCTCATTGAGATCGTCGTTGACGATATGGTAGTCGTAATTGGGAATCTCTTGTACCTCTTTTTCTGCCCAAGCAAGGCGCTGTTCGATGATTGCGGCAGTTTCTGTTTTCCGCTCTTCGAGGCGGCGCCTGAGCTCTGCCTTGGTTGGGGCGCTGAGAAAGATCAAAATAGCGTCAATCTTTTCTCTAATTTTTTTTGCCCCTTGTGTGTCGATCACAAGAAAGACGTGGTGACCTCGTTTGAGTTCATGTTCGACAAAGCTTTTTGAAGTCCCATACTTATAACCAAACACTTGAGCCCACTCTAGGAAATCGCCCGCTGCTATTTTAGCGTCAAATTCTTCATCACTAAGAAAGTGATAATGTTCGTCCTTCACTTCACCAGGGCGTGGTAGGCGTGTGGTGCAGGAGATACTTTCTACGCAGCCAGGATACCTCTTTAGGAGCATTTGCACCAGAGTTGTTTTCCCCGTTCCTGCTGGGGCACTGACGACAAAGACAAGCCCTTTTTGCCTCATTCGATATTTTGCACCTGTTCTCGGATTTTCTCTAATTCTCCCTTGATCACCACCCCTTTGCTCGCCATCTCAGCGTCGTTGGATTTGGTGACCAAAGTGTTGATTTCGCGCCCTAGCTCTTGGAGGAGGAAGTCGAGCGATTTCCCAGAGATGAATTCCTTAGCGCCTATCTTCTTTTGAAAGTTGGCGAGGTGATGCTCAAATCGGTTGATCTCTTCGCTGACGTCGAGTTTTTCCGCTAACAGGGCCACCTCTTTGACGACCCGCTCATCGTCGAGGTTGAGTCGTTCAAGAAGTTTTTGGCGATAACGTTCAACGCTATGTCCTGTGAGAGGTTTAATCCCTTCAAATTCTTTGCGGATCGCTGTTAAGCAGTCGGTGATAAAGAGGGCAATTGCCTCCCCTTCGGTTTTTTTCATCGCCATGAAGGGCTGGAACGCTTCTTCTAGGAGAGGTTCCAGTTCGATAGGAACTTCGCTCACTTCGAAGAGCTCTTCTTGGAGCTCGCGTAGAGCGAGCTCGAAACAAAATTGGCGGGGTAAGGCGAGCTCTTGCTCGAGCTCATCTGCGAGGGTTTTACAGCGCTTAAGTAAGGAGTGATTGAGGCTGACTGTGGGATGAACCGTGCGCAAGAGCACGCTCACTTGTCCTCGTGTGACATGGGCTGCGACGCTATTGCGCAGTTGCCCTTCATAAGGGCGAAAGAAAGGGGGGGCTTTTATTTTGATCTCGAGGTGCCGCTTATTGACACTATGGAGTTCAATGGCGAAGTCTCCTCGCTGGGCCCTTCCAAAAGCGGTCATTCCCCTAAGCATGGCCCATCATAGGACGCCTCTTCTCACTTGTCAATCTTTGGTGTGCATTTCTTTTATTAAGTGTATTTTTAAATTTAAACTAATTAAGTGAATTGCCTACAATGGTTGCAGTTTTAAGTGAAAAAGGGGTGAGTTGTGGAAGGAATTCATAAGTGTTGTGGAACATCTGCCTCAATAAGAACAGTGGGAGTGGGTGTATCTCTAGCTGCTTTGATCGGTTTTGGAACTGCTTATTCCTTCAAAAAACTTAATCGAAAATTTTCTTTGATGGGAGCGATGGCAAGCAGTAGTGCTGCCTTAGCGTTCGGATTAGTTCCGAAGAGATCGACCTCGCATGGTCAGCCCGTTCAAATCAAACAGAAATTTGAGGCACTTGGAGCTGAAATGCTAAAATATCTTCCCACTGGAGATCAGCAGATTGTCATGGTGGCGAGTTGGAAAGATCAAGAAAACAATGAGTGTGGGAAGACTTACCACTCTTCCTCAGGAGGGGCTGCAAAGGCGATAGAGGAAGTGATTACCAAGATCAGCAAATTGCTTCCCGCTTCTGCTGAAGATATTTCTTCCGTTCATCTTCGGATTGCTTATCAGGCCCAAGAGGGCAAGTGGAAGGGTTGGAAGGGATTTGATGAGTTTAACGGATTTGGTAAGTTTCAAGCTTTGGGCGTGTGCATAACAGCAGCTCAGGAGCATGAAACCAATCACAACGCACCTTTTATTCAAAGCTACGTGTTCCTTTCCGAGCTGATCGAGAAGGTCGAAGCTCCAGAAGAAGAGATGTCAAAATCGGCAATTGCCTTGGCAATCAACGTAAAAGGGGAGTGGAAGATTGTTAAGGAGAAAAGTGCTCAAATGGATGAGCTCATTCGCCAATGGACGGAGTTATTCTCATTGGAGGGCGGCGCGCCGCAAGTTGTCTGTGGCATCACCTTTGAAGGAGATGGAAAGTCTCTCCAGCGGTTCTCGTCAAATAGGGAAGGAGAAATTCCTGAGGAAGTGCGGAAAAAATTATCTGGTGAATTGAATAAACTGAACGCCCCCGTTGATATTCAGGCGCTGCGATATGCTTCCCGCCTTCAAATGCGAGGTCTTTGGGTTGTGAATGAACTTGAAGTGCTAACACACCCAGGAAAAGTGGCCTGTGCCATGAGCATTCAGGTCGGCAATCAGCAGCCCCAGACGCGCAGCCTCCTGCTGCGTGCTATAGAAGTGAGAAGCGAGCAGATAGACAAATTGGCAAAATCGGTGGCTGGGTTGTTCCTTGAAGAGGAAGAGGTCGCCCTGGCATCTTGTATGGGTTTTTACAATGAGAAAGGGGTGTTTGAACCCTATTCTTTCGTTTATGGCAGTATGGATACTGAAGATTTAAAAATAATTGTTAAGAATAAATTAGATGAAAATTAACGCCATTTATTGTGCAATGTTCCTTATTAGCAGGAAAAAAGGAGAAATAATCCATGCAACGCGTCGAGATGTCTTGGGGAATCACACCTTCTGCAAAGCAAAAAGGTATAATAATTTATTTATCTTCTTTAATCGGCTTTGGAGCGGCTTGTTATTTTAAAAAACTAAATCGCAAAGCTTCTTTGATAGGAGCGATTTCTAGTGGGTGTGCTGCTCTGGCTATCGGACTCGTCCCAAAGCCTACTCAGAAATCTTACGAAAAATATTTTAAATCTCCTGCTTGCGTTAAACAAAGTTTAGAAGAGCTTGCAGATAAAATGGGGAAACAGTTTCCGCCGCAATTCTCTAGCGCTAAAAAAATTGCAGTCGGCGCCTATGTCCAAATTGATCGAGAGAACGATGAAAATGCAGAGCGTGCTCAGGCTTTTAATAATTCTTCAGGGAATGTGCAAGAAGCGATTAGCAATGTGATCGGCCAGATGGATCGACTGCTGCCTGATACGACTTTAGGCATGCCGCGCATCGGCCTTTTGATCTCCTGTCAGGATGAAGAGGATCAGTGGCATCATATGTATGGATATGATAAGGCCTATAATAGCGATAAAGATCGTCCTCAGTGCATCGAACAAGAGAAAGCTGCGCTGCCTCCTAGTACACCAGAAACATTGAAATTGTTATTTGAAAAACACCAAGAGGCATGGAGGTCAGAAGACCCATCAAAAGATCCATCCATTCCTAGTGAGGGAGACATCTTCATTGGTGTGCGCGTCGAGCATGAAGGAGAGAGCCACTATTTCTCCCAATTTTCGAATAAAGAGCACCTCTCGTTTTGGCTCACTAAAGTGGATTGTCTCATTAAGGAGAAGATCCTCAATTTTGGAGCTTCATCGGGATCAAAGGTGTTCTATGTATTTTCTCGTCGAGACGGATACCAGTGGCAACCCATATATACGGGTAAAGAGTACGGAATAGAAGGGGTCAAATGGGCCCCTGACGCAAACGGGGACGAAAAGATCTTGCAGGAAAGGGACCGCTGTTTTCAGCGCCTTCAATTTCTCTCTCCTTTCCGCGAGGCAAGCTGGCAGAATCATATCCCCTTAAAATGCACGGCCGCTTCAGTGGTGATTGCTGTGAAAATAGGCGAAAAATCTTATAATGCTAATGGATCTATCTCAGCTTATTATAGCGGTCCAGAAACAGAGCAAGAGAAAATCGATCAAGAGAAGAGAAATCAGAGAAGAGAAGATATCGACTGGCTTCTCATGCAAGCCCTGCTCAGGGTTCAGAAGAAGGGGGCAGAGGGAGAAGTCGTAGGAGCTCACTGCATTTTGACTTATGAGACCGAATTTTGCAGCGAAAAGTGGATGGATATTTGCGCTTCCCTCAATGAAAAAGGTGAACTATCTCGTTTAGACGAAGTGCCTGAAGAATTGGACGATGCTTTGTTGAGTGCGCAGAGCACGAGGCGAGTCACTAGATTGACGCACGGGCTTAAGTGATCTTGCAACTGTCAAAGGGCTCCTAAAAAATTCCCATTTTTGAGGAGCTCTTCGAGAGATTTCCCATATTTTTGCTCAAGGGTTGTAATCCTCACTTTGTGAACATCTGTCGTAGATTCGATATAACTTCCTTCCCCTAGATAAAAGAGCACATGGGTGATCCGTTTGCCTGTCGCTTTAAAAAAGAGGTGGCCTGGGGATAACTCTTTGACTGTTTTGGAGGTGGAACAGAGCCACTGGTCGTGCGCATTGCGTGGAACGACTCTTCCTGCATTTCTGTAGGCCAGATGAATGAGTCCTGAACAGTCGATGCCTGAGGGGCTTAAGCCTCCCCACACATAAGGCGCTCCTAAGCAATTTCGGAGGGTCTCTTCGAGAGGGATAGGAGGTTTAGGGCAGGGGCGTTGGGAGAGGAGAGGGCACTCTTCGATCCAGCCTCGGTAGCCACTCCAGTTTCCCGCAAAGTGGGGCTGATCGGGCGCTTCGACAAAGAGCTGTTTTCCATGGTGAGCGAGAATGCGGATCGGCTCACCAAAGAGGAGCTCTGTCTCAAGGATGCCTCGTTTTAATCCCGTCCGTTTGACTCCTACATACTTAAGCATTTTAACCTTATTTCCTTGCTACAAATATTGCGAACGGGTCTTTTTCGGAAGTGGCTATTCGTTGCAGCCTACCAGAGGTTATCAGTGTTTTTAGTCTTGTTCGTGCTGTCCTATCAGAGACATTCCAAATTTTTGCAGCAGTTTTTGTGCTGACTGATTTATGTTCTTCTAAATAACCTAAAAGAATCTGCTCCCATTCGAGGAGCTGGCGCCGCTCAGTGCGTTTTCCATATAGGATAAGGCGGAATTGATTATTGTGTTCTTCAATTAAAGGTGGTTTTAGCCCTTCTTTTTTGCATAACTCTAGAATTCTCTGTAGTCCAGATCCCCACTGTTCGATGAGATTCAATTCTCGAAAAACACGTCCTATGACACGATTACGTAGCTTCGAAAAACCCGCAAGTGCCTTCTGGATAGTTTGTCCAAATGGAAGGCCGCCAGGGTTCGTAATTTCAATCCTATCATCAAAGATAGCAATTTGAATATTGCAGCCTTTTACCGAGTAGTCTGCGTGGAGAATAGCATTGATTACGGCTTCTCTTAATGCGAAAGTTGGATATTCAGGAAGATCTTCTCGGTGAATTTTTCCAATAACTCCTTCGAGAAATGTGTTTTTTGCAATAAAACTTAGTATTTCATGTATGACAACAGGTAAGTGAGAGGAAAAATCTTGTTGATCTATAATTTTTTCCTTTGTTATTCCTCTAAATCTCGCACAACGAATAAGAGCATCGGGATAAAGACGCGAACGATTGGAGCCAAATAACAAAATACCGCCAACAGTGGGAATTTGTTTATAAAAGTGCTCCGTTAATATATTTAGAGCTTCTAGGTGTTTTTGGGTGGGATGTTTTTTGACGATTTCAAAGGAGGTTTTAATCGCTTTTTCATCGAGGATCCCTTTGGGAGACGGTAATTCATCGTAGGTGCGATTTTCTGCAAATAATTTTAAAGAATTTAATAACTCATCGTCAGCAATTCGGTTTGTAGAACCAAATCGGATATATACTCCTCGTTCAGGCCCCGCGGTTTTCAAATAAAAGGGCCCGGCAGCATGTGGGACGCGGATAATAATGAGTTCACGATCGCGATAAGTATGAATTTCTATATCTGGGACAATTAAGGGAGCAATGCTGTCATTGATCGCATTGGCAATTCTCTCTTCTTCTTGTAATGGATGAAGGACTCCGATGACTTCTTTTGTCTTGTCTTTGACACCGATGATAAGGAGTCCTCCAGCAGTGTTAGCAAATGATATAATTGTTTTTATTACATTGGCAAGTGAACGCCCATTTTCTTTAAATTCTAAAGTTTTACCTTCATGTTGTGCGAGATATTCATTTATCATAAAGAGGGCGATCTCTTCAGTTGACACGGAAACTAACACGGAAGAACACGGAAGTCAAGTCTTTCCGTGTTCAGCTTGGATTTGTCAATCTTTCCTTGAGTCCTGTGTGGCGTGTGCCAGCGGTCGCGTTGTTCACCGCAATGGCGATTGCCTGTTTTGTCCCTACGAGGACGAATAGTTTTTTTGCCCTTGTCACCCCTGTGTAGAGGAGATTTCGTTCTAGGAGAGCGAAATGGGTGGTGTGCACGGGCATCACAATGCAGGGGCATTCAGAGCCTTGAAATTTATGCACAGAGACCGCATAGGCAATATTGAGTTCATCGAGATCGAGAAAGGGGTAGGGGATGAGACGCCCTTCAAAATCGACGACAAGCGTTTGGTCAGCAAGATCGATGGCCGCAACGGTCCCCACATCGCCGTTGAAGACCTCTTTGTCGTAGTTATTGCGCAATTGCATCACCTTGTCGTGGAGATGGAAGCGGCGTCCCATTCGAATCAGAGGTAAATCGCAGGGGTTTAATGTCTCTTGGAGGAGAGCGTTGAGTTGATCGGTGCCGACAAGGCCCCTGCGCATGGGAGCGAGTACTTGAATCTCTTTCACCGGATCAAACCCATAGGCAGCGGGTAAACGGCGGTGCACAAGATCGATAATGATCTGTTGAACTTGCTCCACCTCTTGCGCTTTACAGAAGAAGAAATCCCCTTTGGATTCTGTTTGGAGATCGGGAAAGATCCCCTTGCGGATCCGGTGGGCATTCATGATGATCTTGCTCCCCTGCGCTTGCCTAAAGACCTTGTCGAGGCGGGTGAGGGGGATTTTTTGGGATTGGATGAGGTCGCGCAGCACATTTCCTGGACCCACGCTTGGGAGCTGATCGATATCTCCCACAAAAATGACTCTTGCAGACGTAGGTACTGCCTTTAAGAGGCTAAACATCAGCACGGTATCGATCATCGACGCTTCATCGACGATGAGGAGATCGCAGTCGAGGGGATGGTCATGCCCCCGCTTAAATCCCCCCGCCTTAAAATCAAATTCAAGGAGAGCGTGGATTGTCCGCGCCGGGTAGCCTGTGATTTCATTCATCCGCTTGGCCGCGCGGCCCGTGGGCGCTGCAAGCAAAATGCGGGGAGTGAGATGGCGGGAAATGGCTAAGATCGCCTTGGTAATGGTGCTTTTTCCTGTCCCTGGACCTCCGGTGATGATCTGCACTTTTTCGCGCAGTGCTTGCGCCACAGCTTCTCTTTGCTGGTCAGCTAGGCGCAAAGATAATTTTTCCTCAACCCAACTGAGCGCTTTGTTCTGGTCGACCTCTCGCAGCGCGCAGCTGTTTTTTTGGAGCCGTTGGAGCTCTCGGGCAATCCCACATTCATTCATGTAGAGGCTCTTGAGCCAGACCCGCTCTCCTTCGACGACAATTCTCTTTTGTGAAAGCAACTCTTCGATTTGCGTCTCTATGAGGGGGCGTTCAACGCAGAGCACTTCGGCCGCTTTTTCAATAAAAGGCTCCTGAGGGTAGCAAGTATGCCCTGAATCGCAACATTGGCTTAAGACATGTTCAATGCCAGCTTCCACCCGTTGAGGAGCGGTGAGGGCGATCCCCATCTGCTGTGCAATCGCGTCGGCTGTTTTAAAACCGATGCCATGAATGTCTTTTGCCAGAGCATAGGGGTTTTGTCTCACTTTGGAGATGCTTTCATCTCTATAAATCTTAAAAATTTTCTGCGCATAAGTGGGGCTGACACCGTGACTTTGCAAAAAGACCATCACCTCGCGGATGGTCCGCTGCTCGCTCCAGCACTCTTCAATTTTGGCAAGTCTTCCCTTGCCAATGCCTTCCACTTCGAGGAGGCGGTGGGGCGATTTGTCGATCACTTCGAGCGTTTGCTCTCCAAATGCGGTGACGATCCGCTTAGCAAATTTTGATCCGATGCCTTTGACGAGGCCAGAGCCAAGGTATTTTTCGATCCCGATGATGCTCGCTGGAGCGACGATCTGCGCTTGTGTGACAGCAAATTGCCACCCATGGTTGGGGTCACATTTCCACTCTCCTTCGAGTGAGACAGTTTCCCCAGGTTGCACTGTCGGCATTGCCCCAACAATGGTAGTCAGCCCCTCTTTTTTTTCCTCTTGGAGGCGTGCGACCACGAAGCCGCTCTCGGGGTTACAGAAGGTGATCCGCTCGATGTAGCCTTTGAGTGTGGGCATGGGGATCAGATTACGCTCTTTGCCTTTGCTCGAAAAGAGTTCTCTCAGTTAAGATTCGCCGTAAATCACCTGATCCGGATTAGCTCAGTTGGTAGAGCGGTGGACTGTTAATCCATGTGTCGCTGGTTCGAGTCCAGCATCCGGAGTTTATTCATTCTAAGATGATCCAAATAACTTCATTATCTTGGTTCTTTCCTCCACTTCTTATCCTGTATGAATTTTGTACTAACATGTCCAATGACATGTATTTACCAGCTCTTCCCCTCATAGCAAAAGAATTGCAGAGCTCTCTTAGCCTGGTGCAGTTGACCATTACAGCCTGGCTTGCGGGAAGCATGGCCATACAGCTCATTGTGGGTCCCTTAAGTGATTTTTATGGGCGCCGCCTTGTTCTATTGGGAGGTGGCTTGTTGTTTCTCCTGTCTACTCTCGGCTGTAGTTTATCCCCTTCTCTTGCATGGCTGATTGGAGCCCGCTTTGTGCAGGGGATGGGGGTCTGTACGATGATGGTGGCCGGGTATGCGAGTATCCATGATGCATATGACGATCGCGAAGCGATTCACATCCTCGTGTGGATGGGAACTGCAGCAGTTATTGCTCCTGCGATAGGTCCTATGTTTGGCGGTCTTCTTCTCCTAGTGACCACTTGGAGAGTGATTTTTCTCAGTTTGCTGATCTTGGGAGCCCTAGCGTTATTGGGATTGTGGTTTGTGATGCCAGAGAGCTCCTCTTCTGAACATCGTAAACCTTTAAACACTAAATCTCTTCTGAAGTCTTACTATCGAATCTTGTCGAATGGGCCTTTCACAATGTCTGCGCTATCTTTTGCATTGGCTTATGGCGGAATCATTGGCTGGATTACTGCTTCTCCCTTCATTTTGATGGAAAATTTGAACCTCTCTCCTGCTCAGTTTGGATATCTCCAGCTGCCTATTTTTGGAGGCTACATTGTAGGAGCCGGCAAAGCAACCGTTTGTCTGTAAATTCGCTCTTCTTCCCTAACTCCCTCACAATTATTCGTCGTTCATCCCTTGATTCAGCAAGGGCGTCATATCTAAATACTTCTTCACTGTGACCCATTC
>JAFEGQ010000151.1 GCA_018239785.1 Verrucomicrobiota bacterium | reverse complement strand
GAGCAGCATATCTGCTGGTTCTGCGACTTTTGCGCAAGTGCCAACGCAGCGCAAACGAGCAGCCCGAGACTTCTACTTGCTAACCTCATGCTTTCGCTCTCCTCATCAATTTCGAAAGAGGTCTATTGTGAGGGAGTTAGGGAAGAAGAGCGAATTTACAGACAAACGGTTGCTTTGCCCATAGTCTTCAATTTACCGAGGGACTCCTCAGTGCAAGTGGTCCTGTCGTCGACGAGATAACTTTGAAATCTAATGACTCTGATAGAGTCATCCCCACAGTTGATTCCTTTTTGGGGTTACAATATGCGAGACCTTGCTGTCGCAAATGCATCACCGCCTATGCAGGGTGGGAGCAACACACCTTTTTCTCCTTTAACCATTTGACCAGTTTGGGAGGCAATTTCTCCACACAAGGTCTCAGCCTTGGCATCGATGTCGGCTTCTAGTCATTAAAACGGCCAAAAGCCCCAACCGGGCTTGAGGGCAGCGGCAGCCTCATCGGATAAAACATGGTTAAAGAGCTTAAGCTGCAGAGCAGCAATATCAGGGCGGTACTCGACCATCCGCTCATCAAATCTAGTGTAGCGAATCCCCAAAAAAGGGATCCCCTGACTGACTACAGCCCTCTCTATCTCTCCTAAAAGAGAAATGCGGGAGGAGACGACAATCACCCGAGACGGTTTTAAATGCACCTGATCGAACAATTTGACTAAGATCGTTCCTGGGTTGTTGTAAACGCCTGTCAATAGCAGGCCGTGGACCATCTTTGCTGGATACTGCGCTGGAACAACCACATGGCCGCCATGAGGGGCACTGAAGCCCATTTGTGCATCGCAGAGTCTTAAATGTTCTAAGCGCGTATAGGCAATGTCAGGGTCTTTGTCGCTGATACCCATCACACACACCCGATTCTTCTGCAACCGCCGAACAGCCGCTTGCACTTGAGGGTGGATAGGACGCACTTTTGAGCGAACCAAAATCGCATTCCAAAGGGGGGTCATCTCTCCCCTTGCCTCGACAATTCCCAACCTTTTTTCATGCTGATAGCGCTGCACCATCGCCTCAGCCCAAGGCTCACTACCAAGTTCATGGACAGTATCGACGAGGGTCGTATCGACATCGAAGATGACAACAGCTCCGCTCTCGAGATAGGGGTAGATATCGCTAATTTCACCGGTTTGAATCCGGCCCAGCACCGAATGTGCACATAAAGGAGCCAGGTTCAACAGCAACGCAAGCACTACTTTTTTCATTTCTCGATCCTCGCTGCTAACAATTTTTCCGCCTCTTGGTTGGAAAGAATCTTCCCAAAATGTTTCAGCTGGATGGCCGCAATCGCACTATCATACTTCCGCTTCCACTCAACCGCCCCGTTGTAATGGATAGCCACACACTCAATGCCAGCTCGTACCAAGGCTGCATGGACCCGTTCGACGTTGCGCAGCCGATCATCAACAAAAAGGACCCGCGCAGGGCGTCTTGCAACGATCTCAAGAAAATCGATCAGCCCCTCTCCCTTATCTCCCATATCGGAGATATAGAGAGTCCCTTCGATGAACTGGAGGTCTTCTCGATGGGGCATCACAAACGTCCCTTGGACAGGAGCCGTTTTCAGCAGATCGATCCCCACAGAGGCAAGCCCATCTGTCGTTGCAAATCCCCAAGAGGGGGGGCGGTTGGAGAGGCCCATCACTTCGAGCCCAAGGGTCTGCAGCTGGTTGACAACCCCAGGGATCTGCGGCTGTACAGGAACGTAGTCAGATTGCTGGACAATCTCCTTCATCAATGCCCTTGTCTCTTCTTGCGCCTGCTCTTTGGTGTACCCCTGCCCTTTGAGATGATCGACATAGGCCCATCCCCAACTCGTCGAGCCCAGGTAATGAGAGGGGCGAATCAAGGTGTTTTCGATATCGAGCACAACAAGCGTGTCCTCTTTCACCCAAGAAAGGACCTCCATAAAGTCAGAGGTGACGACGATATTGGCCGATAAGACACCAGCCACAAAGAGAGAAAGCAGACGAAAATAGCTCATAAATCACTCCTAAAGGGAAAAACTTTAGCCCAACAAAACTCCCAAGTCAACTATCTTGAGTGTATGACCTTCGCAATCGCGTTGATTCTCGCTTTACTGCTTTTAAGTTTTGCTGGTGTCTGGCTATACGTTTTTTCGACCTATCTCCTCTTCGCTTACGACAGAAGATTAGGCGAGTCGGGCAAGCTCTTCCCTCCCTGTGACGCGACAGAGGGCTTTCCCAACAGGTGGAGGAGGAGAAACTCCTTTTACCTCGAATGCTTGGCCACACTTGCAGTCGTCTGGCTCTACCCTCTAGGGATCCTCTTTAACCACCATTGGCGCAGCCGCAAGCACCAAAGGCGCCCCATCCTCCTTCTTCACGGATGGAAACTCAACCAATCTTCTTGGATCTGGCTAAGACGTTATCTAATCAAAAGAGGGCATGGCCCCATTTATTCCCTGAACCTCTATCCCAACCGAGGGCCCATCCCTAGACTCGCGGGTCAAGTGCAGCGGCTCGCTCAGCGCATTGCTAACGAGACAGGGGAACACAAGCTGATCCTCATTGGCCATTCGATGGGTGGACTCGTCAGCAGCTACTACGCCGAATTTCTCGCTCCTGTTGGAACCGTGTCTCATGTGATCACCTTAGGATCCCCTCTTCAAGGGACGAGAAGCGCTTACTTAGCGAATAGCGCAGCTGTGAGGCAGATGCGGCCAGGGTGTGACTTTATCATCGACCTATCAAAAAGGATCGCCACAAATCAAAGTATTCGTTACTGCCAAATTGGCAGTCAGTTCGATAACATCATTTTCCCCTTTCAAAACGCTTTATGTGGCGCAGATAGCGCGCACCAGCGCCTTCTCAAAGCTCATGGGCATCTGATGCTTCTTTTTTCTCCAGTTGTTGCACGTCAAATTTTATATTGGCTTCGTGAGACAGAGAGAATTCCTCCAGGAGCAAGAGTCCATGATCCTCACGCTCTGCAACTTAAGATGGGTTTTTCAAGATATTAATTCACGTTGACTCGAAGGCGTCATTGGATTACCATCCCCTTCGTTGATGGCAAGGAGGTATGTCATGCAAGCGACAATGTGGATGTCTCCCAATATGCCTTTATGGTCTGTCGTTGTGGGGAACCCTGCGACGAATCCTGTTCGGCTAAAGTCTCTCTATCTCCCTAAGGAAGAGCTGCAACCACAGCCTCTCCCCTTGCCCTTGCTCCCTGTTTGGGGACAGCAAGAATAAAAAAAGCCTTTATCTTTCGACAAAGACTTTTTTCACTTTCTCTTAAACTCTTTTAAAAATCTCAGTTGGTTTGAAAAAGAAAGCCACTTCTTCTCTAGCAGTCTCTGGGCTATCAGAGCCATGCACTGCATTGGCATCGATATCGTCAGCCAAATCGGCGCGGATGGTCCCAGGGGCAGCCTTTTTTGGGTCGGTCGCTCCCATGATTTCCCGATTTTTGACAACAGCTCCTTCTCCCTCGAGCACCATCACAATCACAGGACCAGAGGTCATGAAATTGACGAGATCGCGATAAAAAGGGCGTTGTCTATGAATAGCATAAAATTCATCCGCTTGCTCTTGCGTCAAGTGAATCATTTTTGCGGCCGCAATCGAGAGCCCCGCATCTTCAAAGCGACTGATGATATCTCCTATGTAGTGGCGCCCCACTGCATCGGGTTTAATAATTGACAGCGTTCTTTCGACAGGCATGTTTTCCTCACTTCCTATTAGGGATCCCTGAAAAAGGAGCAGACAAAGTAACAACCTTTTCATATCCCCAAGAAGCCTAACCTATTCTCCAAATTTAAGAAAAGAGGAACTTAGATGATCCCAAGTAACCAAAGGACCAAAATGATGATTAATAGCGTCATCAGACCGCCAAAAGGTCCATATCCCCAAGCTCTGCTATAACCCCATGCAGGAATGGCGCCGATTAAAAGCAGAACAAGAATAATAATTAAAATGGTCCCTAACATCAAGGGTCTCCTAAAAAATTAACCGAATGACTGTTCCTATCGCATATTCCACGTAATTCAGCAACAAGCGCTAAAAAAATAGTGGGATCGCTACAATGCGAAAAATATTACGCATGCAGGTGTTATGAAAGCTGCTATTTATCCGGGGACCTTTGACCCTCCCACTTTGGGCCATTTAAATGTGATTCAAAGAGCCGCCAGCAAGTTTGACCGACTGGTGATTGCGGTGGGAGAAAATTCTGACAAGCATTCCCCCTCTTTTTCCTTAGAAGAGCGGGTTCAATTTCTTAAAACCATCACTAAGGATATTCCGAATATTGAAATTGCCTCTTTTCAGGGGCTTCTTGTCAGGGCTTCCGCATGAAGAATTCACTTCATACCAACTAACTCTAACAGATATTTTCTATTCAGACTTGCCTTCATCCGACGTTTTTTCAAACTATGTTTATTCTTAGGGCCAGTACGCAGCAT
>JAFEGQ010000150.1 GCA_018239785.1 Verrucomicrobiota bacterium | reverse complement strand
GTTCGTGGCAATTCACCGTGACTTCAATGGTGGAACCAATGTAAGCGCCAGTGGCCACATCCACACACCCTGCCAAAAGCCCTAACGGCTCAATGGCCACAGTCGTTGGGGGAATCGGACAGGTCTCTCGATTGGCCAAAAGAGAGGTAAAGAGAAAACAAGCGATGCACAATTTTTTCATGGCTGACAATTTAAAACTGCAATGGCAAGATGTCAATCGCAGGAAAAAATTTCGCAAGGCAATCTATCTTTCCTAGGCTCTCGCTCCTAGGGATCCATCTAAAAATTTTCCCAGAAAAAGAATAGAACGATTTTTATTCTTCCTGTACTGTAAAAATAAGGAATCGGCAGTTGTGGATGCTGCTTGGGTAGCAATGACAAAGAAAAATTATTCCTTGAAAAAAGAAATTTCCGAATTCTAGAAAGTTTTCTCCAAAATGCTTCGCGCAATTCCGAAATGGATTTACGCTGTCTTTATTGAATGCTCGACATAAATTAAATTAATTGGATACCATATGAGAAATGCAATAGCTAAGATGCAAGAAGCTAAAAATGCTCCGCCTTGGCTGATATAACTGCTGACGTTTTCGATAGCATTTTTTCTTTTTTGCGCTGACATCAAAATAATTACAAGTGCAATTAACCAAAGGATCAGATTCCCTATAAGGACAGTTATACATGCCGTACTCGCGCCAAAATTCTTTGCAACCTGAGCCCCTCCTAAAGCACCTGGAAGGCCGATAGTTGCAACTTGGATACTGGCAAGCTGCCAAAAATTCTGGTTTGCATCAGGAAGAGGAGAAAATCCGTGTGTCATGAGAATCTACATCCTAGCTGAGACTTCATTATATAGAGAATGGAAATTCGTTCTCAACATAGAAGCTCCCATCAATGGCAGCATATGCAGTTTAAAGACCGTAGCGTCTGCGACACAGCTCGACCTGGAGATGAGAGAAGGCCACGATATCCTGCTCATCCCCCGGATCCCAAGCCTCTAGCTCTTTGATGACCTCTTCACGGTCAATTAAATCAGAGGCTTGTCTCAAATGCGCCCACGCAGCTGCCCCCTCTGCATAGCCTAGAGCCCATAGACACTCGTCAGGGTCGTGTTTGATTTCAGGAAGCGTCAATGAGAGCTTCGCAATGGGAGAAAGAGGCTCGGTAATGTCTCGCTGGGAACGCAATGAGACTTTGATTCTTAAAGAAACGCCAGGTTCAAAGCGGGAGTCCACTCCATAAGCATGGGCAGGATGGACTAAAATTTCGCGGGCCTCGTGAGGACGCATCCCCACAATAGCGTGGGACATGCCAGGGATGAGTTCAGCAAAGTGATGTTGCACATCTCTTCCGCAGGTATCTTCGTAGGAATGATCCTCTGAAGAAGTTCCTTCTATGGGAGCGATCGAGTAGGAAATCAGGACGGTCTTGGTCTCTTTAGACACAGGGGTTCCTGCCCCTGGTTTAAGAATGCGGTAATAGAGCTGCTGAGGCACGACTTCTGTCCACCCTGGATCGATTGAGCTGAAAAACTGATCACTCGCAACGAGATTTTGATAGGCAAGGCAGGCATATTCGGTCTCGCAATAAGCGAGGAAAGGGTCAGCAATGGAGGGCATTGCCTCCTCTCGGAATCCAGCGATAAGCCCCTCTCGATAGGGAAAAACATCTGAGAATGCTTTTCTTACCAAAACAGAAGCAATGGCTCGATGCAACGATGGCTGGTCGGGGAAGAAGCTATTAGAGGATGGCGTAATCAAGAGTTCCACTTTTGGAACTCCCAAAAGTAACGCTAGAATTTTTTGCAAAAAATTGTTGCTTTCAAGAAAACGTTCGGCCTTATCTACCGCTACACAGTAGCGACGGATAAGTTTTTTTGTCTCTCGAGATAGAAGGTTGCAACCAAATAAAGGGATCGCCCTCCCCTTAGATTCAGGGTGGTCTAAAGAAAGGGCAAAACACTTAGCAAGGATGCTGTCCTCCTCTGTAAGAGAACAATACCCGGGAACTGGGTGAGGGGTAAAAAGGGAGGGAGGGAAGTCCCAAGTAACAAAATAAGGTGGGGGGTCGATGCTGAAAACCACATTGAGATGATCAAACCTCAGAGGAGCCTTTTCTCTTTCAATAGACGGACACTCGATTTCCTCCATCCGAGCATGCAGCATACTATTTTCCTTCCCAAAACCCAGCAAGATTCCCAAAAGGACTTTATTCGAGCGAAGCACCACAAAGGGGTCTACTCCTGGAGTGGTGAATTCGCTGAGAAGCCCTTCTGGAGTGACTAGAGGTCCCAAAATAGCCTGAAAGATCTCTAGGTTTTCTTTAACAGTAGATAAAAAGGCTCTTTTATTGATCCAAAGTGGGAGAGTTACTCCTTCTGTATTTCCTGCTATGAAAACAAAAGGGGCATTTTCATCAGAAATGCGATGCCAAATTGGTAGAAACTGTCGATGACATTCCCCCAAAAGAGTGAATCTGCTGTTCATAGGGACGTTGGAAGAAGAGTCCTCAATAGCTTCAAGACAAATAGGTTTTTCTCCGAAGAGAACAGCTCCGAGTTCTGATATTTTAAAACTAGCTCTCAAGGCTATTTCTGCCACCCGAGCCTCCTCTGCATCAAGGCTCAAAGAGAATGCCCAAAGAGCCGAGCCCTTTCCTACAAAAAGCACGACTAAATAGCAACCATGAGACAAGAACCTGAAAAACTCATACAGAAGCCGCATTACACTGTTGAAATTTTTAAAAAACAAAATCGTTATCTCATGTTATTTAGATGAAATATAAGGGGCTTTAATCAAGCTTGTAAAAAGGACATCCAACAGTGGTGCAATGCCCTTTATTTCGTGGCCTCTTGCAACCTCGACAAATATCTTTAGGATCGCGTCTTCCTTGAAAACAAATCGCTTCCCCTGTCACTTCCGCAATGAAGCCAGTATCTGTGTGAAAGAGAGCAGATGCTTGGAAAAGTTGGCCGTTGTGTGCGACGAACAGCCCATCCTCGATCAGGACGATTTGGTCTTTTAAGACGGCAATATGTTCTGGCGATTCTTGTGCAGTGGGCGCATATGCAAACAAAGACGAAGTCAATGCCACTGCAATCAGGACGAGTGTTCTCATGAAGGCCTGCCTTATTTCAAATGTGTAAAATGCGGGTCTGAGGGTACTGTGAACCTGAAATTTTTAGCAACCTTGAGAGAGCTAGTTACGACAGAGCGAGACCTGTAGAGACCGCTTGGATGAATCAAGGCTACATCGCGCCCAAAATCCACCAAAAAGACCACTCTCACATAGCCCACTCCTTCATTCTTTTTGGCAACAGGATCCATCCACAATCCTCGCTAGCCACAAAACCTCTTCAGCCTCGCTGAAGAAGACTTTACCAATAGTTATAGTCCTCAGTGTAATGGTATGGAGAATTTGGAGCATCCTACTTCTCCACCTCTCTTGCATACCTCTCTTTAGGCCTGATTTGAGAGAGGTTTTCATCTTCGAATAAAGAATTAGCATGCACTTTATCTTTATTCAACGAGGGTAAATC
>JAFEGQ010000014.1 GCA_018239785.1 Verrucomicrobiota bacterium | reverse complement strand
CCTCCTCTTCGAAGGAGGAGGTAAGAAGCTTTTCACGTCTAAAAAGAAGGTGAGACTTCCTCGCGCTACCAGATTTTTGTTATATTGCTGCCAGTTGCGCTTGCGCATCTCAAACTCCTTTTTTTTCTAACACTCGAACACGACAATAGGTGACCACACACCTCTTGTGGGCTTTTTGTCGTGTGATTTGTAGGTACTTGTTCATGAATAATAGCGTCGCTGTCTCATGGATCGATGCGCCTTTAAAACAGCTGACTGAGATCGTCGAACCCCGGGGTTTTGACGCGGTCCAAATCCCAATTCTTGAGATGAATTGGGTATTAACGCTAGAATCTCTCCCTCGTTGCTTGACTGGAGGCATCTGTGCGCACAATTAGAAATCTACTGTTCTCCTTCTCCCTTCTCGCCATCATTCCCCTTGCAGCGACGATGACATCTGCGCAAACAACTTGGGTTTCAGAAGTGGAAGTGCAGGCTCTATTGCGCAAACATCGCGGTGGATTTGGGGGGATCGCTTTCAATCCCCTTCTCCAAGATCGGAGAAGCCTCTCTTTTTATCAGGCCGAATTTGGCTGGTTTCAAGACCAGTATGACTTCTCTCTTGGGTTTGGCTATCGACAGCGCCCAACAAGGTCCTTTGCTTGGGGCGTGAATGCCTTTGGCGATTATGGACTCAATGCTCAATCGACCTCGTTTTTCCAGATAGGCGTCGGAGCTGAGTTATTTGGCCCCTGCTGGATTGCCCGCGCTAATGGCTACTTTCCCGCAAAACTTCGCCAATTAGAGGGCACCCATACAGTGAAACAGGCAGAGCTAGGAGGGCCGGCTGCCGGTGGAATTGGGCAGAATATCATCAACACAAGCTTCTCCACCTTCGATTACCGACGGACCTACGCAGGGTTTGATGTCGAAGTGGGGGCCATGGTGGATTTAGGACCAGGAGAGCTCTGGGGCTTTGTCAAAGGGTTTTACTACGACGCTCCTGAAGTGGACCCCGTCGTAGGTCCTGCGTTCACGGTTCTCTACCGCACCAAACCCCTTCCTGGGTGGGGAGCTGAGGTCTATTTCGGAGGCGAGTGGCAGTGGGACAGAATCCATGAGAGTCAAGGATCGATCGTCGTAGGAGTACGCATCCCCCTTTGCACGTGGAACTTTCCGATTTGCGGAGGGGCGCGCCAAGGTCCTTGGGATTGCTGGGACAACATCAATCGTCACATGAACTGGGATGTAGGGAGACAGGCTGGAGTCTTCAATGAAATTGAAAGATCCCAAGTCAACTTTCCTCGAGATATCATCGGACTTGCAATCTTTGTGAATAATGGAGGCACTGGATTAGCCAACGGAACACAAGACAACGCTACTGGTAATACAGTCGCCGTTGCGACAGCCGCACCCAACCTCATCGTCTTGCTCGGCGATCAGGGAGATATCACAGCTAACTTCACCATGGTCAATGGGCAAACCATTGCAGGGTTTGGCGGCGCTCCAAGCGTTACTGTACCTGTGGTCAATGGACACGCTTTAAAGCTCACTGCTCTGCCAGGCCAAAGCGTTCTAGCCAACATCAAAGCTGGAGGAGGGATCGGAATTGCCTTGCCAGGTGCCGCTGGATCACCTCAAAATCTGACGATTCAAAACATCAGCATCAGGGATGCAACTACAGCGATCTCAGGGTCAGGATTTAATCATGCTCTGCTCATCGACAATGTCACCATCGAGAACCCCTCGATTTCTGGAATTTCTCTCACGAATATCCAAAACAGTGCCAAGATTCAGAATTCCAAATTCAACGGACCACTTCCTTCTCAAGGGATTTCTGTGCAACAAACGGCAGGAATCGGCACTGTCGTGATCACGAAGAATCAGTTCTCTGCTCTGGCGAAAGGGGTCAATGTAGGTGTTGCCTCTGGCTCCACCTTGAAGGCTCTTATTTCTAGCAACACGTTTACCAATCAGACGACAGCTGCTGTGAATGCAACCCTCACAACGGGCTTACTTCCAACAAGAATCTTTAATAATACGATCAACAGCAGTGCGGCAGGAGTGATCTTGAATAGTGCTGGGACGGGAGCCGATGACTCCTTCCCTGCCCTGATTGACCAAAACACCTTCAACAATACTGTGGGGGCATCTATTAGTGTGGTCGCTAACGGAACGAACGTAGGGCCAACAAATGTCACCGCCACAAATAACACCGACACAAGAGCAAACGGCAATGTTCCTTATCAATTCCAGCGATCGGGAGCCAACAACCCTCTCTCAGTAGCTTTCACAGGGAACAAAACAAACAGCACAACGCCAGAGGTGACTTTCAACAATGTCACGAACGACTCAACACTGTTTAATGTGCAAAACTTAGATAAGATTCAAGGGGCGAATAATGGTATTGCACCATCTATTCCGGGCTTCCCTGTGACGAATATTACCACGCCGGTCACTCCTCCGCCTCCAATTCCTTAGGAACTAAGGAGAGGTGTGAAGCCGCTAAGACGCAAAGATTACAATTATCCCTTTGCGCCTTAGCGGCTTCACACCTCTGCGCTGAATGATACAATACGACAGTGCAACTTTGTAAATAAAGATGATCTCGTGCTATCATTTTTGCATGGAATTATCACAACATCCTATTTTCGATAACAACAACATTCTCTTTGTTGCCTTCGGACAAATCAAAAATTTTGAAGATACTAAGAACTTAGGATCTGTAAACAAAAAATCTTGAGAAGTTTTTCTGGATCTGAACAATCTTCCTCCCATAGCTCATTACTTTCCTGGCTATGTTCTTTCAAAATATGGGCAAAACAAGACAAAGCAAGAAGCATTCAAGGTCTTTCATCAAAAGATGCAAACGCTTTCTCTCGACTTTGTACATTTTGACTCGACTTTGTACAACATTGTGGCACGGCGCGAAGCGAAGTCGGTAACAATAGACCTCTTTCGAAATTGATGAGGAGAGCGAAAGCATGAGGTTAGCAAGTAGAAGTCTCGGGCTGCTCTTGCGCTTGCGCGCATTGGAGCAGAATAGGCTATGAGAGGAAAGGCCTCATCTCGCTGCCTAAAATCGCGTCCGCGGAGGGGGAGCGTATGCGATACTGCGCCCCTAATCGCCCCTCCCCTTCGT
>JAFEGQ010000149.1 GCA_018239785.1 Verrucomicrobiota bacterium | reverse complement strand
CGAGATGAGGCCTTTCTTCTCATAGCCTATTCTGCTCCAATGCGCGCAAGCGCAAGAGCAGCCCGAGACTTCTACTTGCTAACCTCATGCTTTCGCTCTCCTCATCAATTTCGAAAGAGGTCTAAAGAAGTCAGACACGGGCGCGGGCACGAAAAACCAATCCTTTATGCAACATGTGTAAACCTTGCAACCTAAATCCCTATAGGTGAGAATCGTTTCTATGTCGATGATCTGTAACCGTTTTCTCTCGATGATCTGTAACCGTTTTCTCTCGATGATCACCGCCCTGTTCGTCATTGTCACGGCGACCTTCTTTTTAATGAAAGCGATCCCTGGCGATCCTTTTAGTGAAGAGCAGTCCATTCCGACAGAGGTGTTAGAAGCGCTGCGCGACCACTACCACTTCAACGACCCCCTCTTTTCTCAGTATCTCCACTATCTCAAATCGGTGGTCTCTTGGGATTTAGGTCCTTCCTTTAAGTACAAATCGCGCACTGTGAACGAAATCATCTCCCAAGGGATGTCTGTCTCTTTTGCTTTAGGGGCAGAAGCTCTTCTGATCTCCTGCGCTCTTGGCATTTCCTTAGGAACGATTGGGGCTTTGCGGCAAAAAAGATGGCAGGATTATTGCGCAATGACTTTGGCTGTTTTAGGAGTTTCAGTCCCCTCCTTTCTCTTAGCGACTTTCCTCCAATATCTCTTTGCCATCAAACTCAATTTACTCCCTGTAGCCCGTTGGGGAACTTTTGCCCATTCGATTTTGCCCGCGTTAGCTCTTGCAGCGCTCCCCACAGCGTTCATTGCCCGTCTTACGCGCGCTAGCATGGTCGAAGTGCTGAGGCAAGATTACATCAAAACGGCCCTTGCAAAAGGGATGAAGGGGCGCCAAGTGATCCTTTTTCATGTCATGCGCAATTCCCTTTTACCCGTCTTAACTTACCTAGGGCCTCTAATTGCAAATATTTTAGTCGGAAGTTTTGTCGTTGAGCGGATCTTTGGCATCCCCGGTTTAGGGCAATGGTTTGTCAACAGCATTGCAAGCAGAGATTACACCGTCATCATGGGAATGACCGTCTTTTACAGTGCCATCTTGTTAGTAGCTGTTTTTCTCGTCGATGTCGCCTATCATTTCCTCGACCCTCGTTTAGAGAGGAAACACTTAGGATGAAAGAAAAACTACACCAAGAATTGAAAAATGGACTCGAAATTGCCTCCAAGCCTCCCTGGTTAAATGATGGGTTCAAAGAGCCTCTGAAGGTTCCTCCTTTAGAAAAGATCAGCGCTCCCTCCATAAGTTTTTGGAAAGATGTGCGGCGCCGCTTTTTTCAAAGTCCTTTGGCCATCATTGGGTTAAGCATTCTCTCAATGTTGATCGTAATGTCTCTCTTTGGGCCCTGGATTTCTGGATATACCTACTACGAAACCTACCTTGAATTCAATAACTTGCCTCCCAATTCTGCCTATTGGTTTGGCAGTGACGATTTAGGACGCGATCTCTTTACTCGCATTTGGTATGGGGCCCGTATTAGCCTTTTTATTGGGATCAGCGCTGCCCTCATCGATCTCACGATTGGAGTCTTCTGGGGAGGATGTGCCGCTCTCTTAGGGGGGCGTTTTGATAACCTCATGATGCGCATTGCCGATATCCTCTATTCCATCCCCTATCTTTTGGTGGTCATCATGCTGATGGTGGTCATGGGAGGAGGAGTGAAAACCATCTTAGTCGCGATGACCATCACCGGATGGATTGGCATGGCCCGTATTGTGCGCGGTCAGGTGCTCCACTTAAGAAAAAGTGAATTTGTGTTAGCCGCCACCGCCTTAGGGGCCAGTCAGTGGCGCATTTTGTTCCGCCATCTTTTGCCCAATGCGATGGGACCGATCATCGTCATGATGACGATGACGATCCCCATCGCCATTTTCACAGAAGCCTTCTTAAGTTTCTTAGGTCTAGGGGTGCAAGCTCCTATCGCGAGCTGGGGCACGATGGCTGCTGAAGGAGTTTCTGCCATGCGCTATTACCCTTGGCGCCTTTTCTTTCCTGCTGCCTTTATTTGTGCGACAATGCTCGCATTTTACCTAGTTGGCGATAGCTTAAGAGATGCCCTTGACCCGAGGCTCCGATGACGCTGCTTCTCAACGTTGATGACCTCCACGTCCATTTTCTGTCCCCCTTTGGAACCACCTATGCGGTTAATGGGGTGAGTTTTTCCCTTCACCCTGGAGACACTCTCGCCCTTGTAGGGGAATCGGGATGTGGCAAGAGCGTCACCGCGCTTGCGATCATGGGACTGTTGCCAACAAGAAGTTGCCAGCAAATCGGGAGCATTCAGTTTCAAGGCGCTGAACTCATCGATCTTCCCAAGAAATCCTCGCGCCTCTTGCGCCGGGGAAGCATGGGGATGATTTTTCAAGATCCGATGACCGCCTTGAATCCCACCATGAGGATTGGAGAGCAAATTGCGGAATCTGCTCGCTTTGGCCTTTTACTTCCTCGGAAAGAGGCAAAAGGCTTAGCCCTGGATCTTTTAGAAAGGGTGGAGATTCCCTCTTCTCGCTTTTATGACTATCCCTACCAGTTGAGTGGAGGGCAACGCCAGCGCATTTTGATCGCCATTGCGATCGCCGCGAATCCTAAGTTAATCATTGCCGATGAACCGACAACTGCCCTCGATGTGACCGTGCAAGGTCATATTTTAGAGCTCTTGCGCCGTTGTCAAGAAGCGACAGGGGCTGCCCTTCTGCTGATTACCCACGATTTAGGAGTGGTCGCTGAGATGGCCAATCGGGTGGTGGTGATGTATGCGGGCAAGGTGGTTGAAGAGGCCTCTGTGGAGAAGATCTTTTCCTCTCCGACTCACCCCTACACCTGCGCCTTATTAGAATCGATGCCCGATCTTGATCGTCCTCGTCACCGGTTGCCCTCGATCCCCGGCTCCCCTCCCTCTTTAAGGCAAGCGATTTGCGGATGCCCTTTTGCCCCCAGATGCCCCCATGCGATGCCTCTTTGTCGCGAAAAGAGCCCACCTGGCGCCACCAAAGAGCAGAGCGCCTGTTGGCTCTATCGGGAGGAACTATGAAAGAGCTCTTAAAAGTCAGAGCCTTACATACCCATTTTCAGACCAGCAAAGGCACTGTTTACGCCATCAATGGGGTCGACTTCGACGTATACCCTCAAGAAGTGTTTGGAATCGTCGGCGAATCTGGCTGTGGAAAAACAACCCTCGGAAGGTCGATTGTGCGGCTGATTGAGCCCACCTCAGGAGAGATCGAATTTTTGGGGCAAGATCTTTTAAGTCTGCCTCAACGTCAACTTAAAGGCCTGCGCCAGCAGATGCAGATGATTTTTCAAGATCCCTACTCCTCTCTCAATCCCCGGATGACGGTCTTTGATATCGTTGCGGAGGGGCTGGTCATCCACAAAATAGGCTCTTCAGCTGAGCGAAAAGAGCGCGTGGTAGAGCTTCTCGAGTCGGTCGGCCTTGCAGGAGATCTCCTCTACCGCTATCCCCACGAATTTAGTGGAGGACAGCGGCAACGGATTGGGATTGCAAGGGCGCTTGCGCCTAACCCTACATTCATCGTCTGTGACGAACCCATCAGCGCTTTAGATCTTTCGATCCAAGCACAGGTGATCAATTTGCTCGCCGATTTACGGGAAAAGCGAGGGCTCACCTATCTGTTTATTGCTCATGATCTGGCTATGGTCCGCCATCTCTGTGACCGGGTCGCTGTGATGTTTCAGGGGCGCATTGTCGAACAGGGAAGTGTCGATCAGATCTTCCAACATCCCACCCATCCTTACACGCGAGCGCTCCTCTCTGCCATTCCCATCGCCGATCCTGTCAAAGCAAGAGCGCGCGTGCGGGCCCCCTATCCTATGACCCAGAAATGACCACCAGGTCCGATCGGTAACATAGGTGACACTTGATTCACCAACATAGGTAACACTTTTCCGTTAATAATGGTCCCCTATGTTACCTCAGTTTCGTGCACACCTGAGGCCACTCTAGGTGACCTGCTCCCCAAAAATTGGTCCAATGTAAAATAGACATTAGATCTCTTTCGAAATTCGCTGATATCAGTTGTTACAAAAGAAAGTCCGCCTGGTAGGGGTTTCGGGCTGCTCACGCTTCCGCGCTATTCGCAGACAAAATAGCTGGGAGGAAGGGCCCCACCT
>JAFEGQ010000148.1 GCA_018239785.1 Verrucomicrobiota bacterium | reverse complement strand
GCAAAAGGAGATAAGATTGCTAAAATTTCGGGAGATAGAGAGTCCATTGTCGCCTACCTTTTGTCGGAGTAAAACAATCAGTATGCGAAGTGGGAAGCTCTCTATCAACTTCTATTTTTCACCTTGTACATTTTTCTGAGTGACGAGCGCAGCGAGTCACTCAAAATGTACAAAGTCGAGTGAATGGAATAGGGATAATTTAAAATTAGATGAATATAGATGTATTCGTGGGACTCTTGTTTGTCAAGGAGTATCTGAAATCATCATAAACGAAAATCTTTATAATGAAAAATTATTTATTTCTTATGATAGTGGAGCACTCCTAGATTTTGATATAAATGGTGATGTAGTCGAAATGGGAATTAATTGGACTAACTACCCCCCTAAGCATCGCATTCGAGATTATTGGAGTCTTAAAATAAAATCAAAAAAAATTCTTTGTAAAGATAGCCTTAATCCTATTCTTCTTAACTTAACTGGTTCGAAAATGGGGATTTATCGAAATAAAAAATAACCAGAATATTAAGGAAAGTAATAACGTTTAAATGATTTTACGCCTTATCTCCTATTTGCGGGGGTATTACCTGCTCGCTCTGTTGGCGCTTTTGATTCTCCTGAGCGCAACGCTCATTGAGCTGCTCATTCCGATCCGTTTAGGGGAACTGATGGAGCGGATCTTGGAGGGCAATGCCGCTTTTGTCTTGCAGACAGGGGCTTTCATCGGCAGTTTGGTGGTCGCCATTTGGCTATTGCAAGGGGCCAATGTTCTATTGATGAGCTGGATCGGCCAAAAGGCCATCTTCCGGTTGCGCACCTCTTTGTTTAATCACTTAAGCCGCCTCCCGATTCGCTACTTCGACCAGCAGCGTGTCGGCAATCTCCTCTCTCGCTTGATTGGGGATATTGATCGACTCCAAGAGGGATTTTCGGAGAGCTTTATCTCGATGACAGGGAGCATTTTGCTGCTCATCGGCATTGCCTTTGCCATGTTTATTGTGAATTGGAAAGTCGCCCTTTTGATTTTTTGTGCCTTTCCCTTCTTAGGGGCCCTCACATGGCGTTTTGGCTACCGGCAACGGATCGTCTTTACAGCCGTGCGTCAAACTCTTGGAGCAATGACCACCTTCATTCAAGAGCATCTCACAGGGGCTCGGGTCATTCGAAGCTTTTCGCTCGAAAAACAAGAAGGGGCTGAATTCATCCGGCTCAATGAAGAATTTTGCTACCACAATGTCGAAACGATTCGCAATTTTGCCTTCTTTTCCGCAGGTGTGGAGTGGGTGCAGGGTTTCGTTTTGATTCTCACTTTTATCGGACTATTCCTCTTTGGGACCTTTGAAGCGGGCACCTTTTTTACCTTCAATCTCTACCTGCTCACCCTCTTTCGCCCCTTGCGCGACCTTGTGGAGCGCTACAATGTGTTGCAAGAGGCTTTTGCAGCGGCGACGCGGGTCTTTGCGCTCTTAGATGAGAAGGTGAAGCACCGGGTGTTGCCGACCGCACTTGGGTTAGAAGAGATCGAGGAGATTCGCTTTGAGGATGTCCACTTTGCCTACAGGCAAGAACAGTGGATTTTAAAAGGGATCTCCTTTGCTATCCCTAAGGGGAAAACGGTGGCCCTTGTGGGGGAGACAGGGGCTGGTAAAAGCACGATCATAAATCTGCTTCTGAGATTTTACGACGTGCAGAAAGGGGCCATTCTCATTAATGGCAGGGACATTCGGGACTATCCATTAGAGACGTTGCGCCGTTGCTTTAGCACCGTTTTGCAAGATCCGGTCCTCTTTTCTGGGACGATTGCCCAAAATCTCTCCCTCTACAGTCAGCTGCCTGGGAGGGAGGTTTTACTGAATGCCCTTGAAAAAGTGGGGGCGGAAAACTTTGCGCTCGATCAGCTGATCAAAGAGGGGGGCAAGGGGCTTTCTGTCGGAGAAAAGCAGCTTATCTCCCTTGCTAGGGCCATTGTCTGCCAATCCCAAGTGCTGATGCTCGATGAGGCCACAGCCCACATCGATGCGGTGACTGAACAAAAAATTCAGAGGGCGATCGGGAAGATCTTGAGCTCGCGCACTGCTTTGGTGATTGCGCATCGTCTTTCGACGATTCACTTAGCCGATGAGATCTTGTTGATGCACCATGGGAAAATCATAGAGCAAGGGCCTCATGAGGCTTTGCTGGCAGCTAAAGGAGCGTATGAGAAGTTTTACCGCTGGCAATTCATATGAAGGCAAAAGGTGAGAATTTGCGGCAATTTTTTATTTACCTTTTTGTCGAATAATAATGGTATCCGCGTTAAGTATCGGAAGATTTTCACAAATCGTTTCATTAAATTGCGTTTTCGAAAATATTAATTCAATGTCGACCTCTATCTCTTTTAAAATTTCTAGATCCTCTATGGTAGGGTCTTCGATTTTGATGTTGCATAATGAACTGTGAGCAAATAACTTAAGCAAAGAGCGATGAGAGTGGTTAAGAGAGACATTCTTTAGTTTTGGTAAGTTTGAGAGCTCTTTCTGCAGCAATTCCTCTGTCCATGGAAAGTCTTCTGTAGGCTCAAAGTCGGTGCAGATAGCTCTGGCAAAATTAAGGATTTTCTCCTCTTCTTTATTTTTTGGCGCTTGGAATTTCGCAATGAGATCAACTGCAAAAGAGGCCTCAATCTTGCATCCTCGTCTATGTAGCTCGCAAAGGCGCTTTAGGAAGCTGTCTTGTAAGAGGGTTGTGAAGTGGCCTTCAAATCTAAGGTCTTTGACCTTATTTAAACACCCGAGGAGCCTATCGAGCTGCGCAGAGTTCGTAAGGTTTTCATCAAAATAAAAACAAATTGCATTATTTAATTTTTCTAAATCTGACGGGGTGGGCTGCTGAGGGTTCTCTAAGTTTTCTAACCACCAACAGTACTCTTTATAAAATATTTTTAAAATTTTTGATTCTTCATCCTCATCAGAATCATTCTCATCTGAATCATCGTCATCTGAATCTCTGGAAGGTTGAACTAATACAATCTTATCAGCGTTAAGAGTTGACAGTGAGGAGACAATGGCATCGCCCTCCTCTATGCGAGTACTAAACGTGAGCTTCACTTTTTTGGATGGGACAATAGAGATATTTTTAAATAATTGTTCAGTGGGGTTTTCACATATTATATATTTTAGGTTTTTGTTGCTTAATGCACGACATGTCTCTTCACCAAACATGTCATGAGCTTCTTTCCAAATGCAAACACGACTTAAGCTGGACAAATGAGGGATTGCTTGGACTAGTAATTCCGATGTCCATTGATCGTCTTCCGTAGGCTCTAAATTGGTGCAAATCTTCCGGGCAAAAGTGAGAATTTCCTGTTCTTGTTCACTTTCTGGATTTTGAAATTTAAGGAGCAATTTATCTGCATAAGAAGTTTCAATTTCACATCCTTTGTGATGTAGCTCAAAAAGGCTCTTGGGAATGTTAGTCCCTAGATCGGAGAGTTGATCTTTGAAAGCAAGACGTGTCACATTAGGCATTGCCTTCAAGAAGCGGTCAAGCATTTCAGAAGTGAGCTGCTCTTTTCGAAAGTCGAAGATAGTCGCGTTTTTTAAGTTCTCCAAGTCCTTTTTAGTGAAGTTATCAATGTCTTCGAGGTCTTTTGTCGTTAATTTAAATTCCTTATTGCATTGTTTTGTTGTCGAGCGAAAGGAAAGAATTCCCGCAGCACTCAATCCGATAGCAGTAGAACTTATCAATGTAAATTTTCTATTTAATTTTTTCATGTGATGAAGAGAGATCGCACCTAGGAGAGCCCCTCCTAACACAGTGAGGAGGCCATATTTGACGGTAGGGGAGAGAGAAGGGGCGTATGAAGAGGGTTCAATTTTTGATGGCATAAAATAAACCTTTATATAATTAATGAAGTGCTAGTTTAGCAAAAACATAAATTATTGGCAATAGTTATAGAGAAGGCATGCTTGTTTCATTGAGCACTTTTGCATTGCAAAAGGCGCAAGGTACATGGGTTTTAGAGCGCTCAGGAGCCGTTAAAACGACATAGAGCGTCGCCAGGCTTAAGCTGCCAATGGCAGCGGCGGTTGTTTTTTTGCCGATCTTTCCCATGTAGCCGGCTACAGCGGTGGCGACAATCGTCGCTCCTAAGAGATAAGGGAGAGGAGAAGATTCACAGACTTTAGCCATTTTTACTCTCTTGAGTGAAGCAGCGCTTTTACGAACTCTTCAGGGTGAAAGGGCTGTAAATCATCTACCCCTTCCCCTGTGCCAATGAATTTTACCGGGACGCCGAGTTTTTTCTGAATGGGGATCACAATGCCTCCTCGCGCAGTGCCGTCGAGTTTTGTCAAAATGACCCCGGTGATGGGGGCAAATTTGTGGAACGTTTTTGCCTGTTCGATCGCATTTTGACCGGTGGTGGCATCGAGAACGAGGAGCGTTTCGTGGGGACTGCCAGGGATCACTTTTTCGCAGGCTTTGCGGATTTTGAAGAGCTCCTCCATTAAACTGGTTTTTGTGTGCAGTCGTCCTGCCGTGTCGATCAAGACTCTGGTGACGTTTCTGGCAACTGCAGCAGAGAGAGCGTCAAACGCAACAGCTGCAGGGTCAGCGCCCGGATGCCCTTTGACAATTTGGGCACCTGTGCGCGAGGCCCACAGTTCGAGCTGGTCGATGGCGGCCGCGCGGAAGGTATCAGCAGCTCCTAAAAGAACGGTCTCCCCATTCTTCCGAAACAGCTCTGCGAGTTTTGCGATGGAAGTCGTTTTGCCATTCCCATTGACGCCGATGATGAGGGTGACCGTGGGCCCTTTTTCAGCTTGGATGAGGCGGTTATCTTGCTTTTTGAGGAGCTCTAGCAATTTTTGCTCGATGGCGCCGATGACATCGGCTTCTTTGCGCCGCATCAAATGGCGTACCGCATCTGTGAGCTCTGCAGCAGTCTCGACCCCGAGGTCGGCGTTGTAAAAGAGCTCTTCGAGCTCTTCGAGCGCCTCTTCATCGATACCGCGCGCCAAAAGGCGTGCGATCCCATCAGAAAGGGCCAGACGCGTCTTGCTAAGAGCTGTTGCGACCTTTTTGTAACTGCTCTTTAGGAACTTAAGCATGAGATCCTCTCCACCATAGACGAAAAAGGAAGTGTAACAGATATATCGAAATAGGAGGAGCTTACTTCCATGAATACTCATGAGTACCAGGCAAAAGAGGTGTTGCAAGGCTATGGGATCCCCATCCCTAAATTTGCTGTGGCGAGCACCGTTGAGGAGATTCATCAAGGCATTAAGTCCTTGGGACAGAATAAATTGGTGATCAAAGCTCAAGTGCATGCGGGGGGCAGGGGGAAGGCTGGAGGGGTGAAGCTCGCGACGAGCCCTGAAGAGGCCCTTATTTTGGCTAAGGGGATGCTTGGGATGAAGCTTGTGACCAAGCAAACGGGCAAAGAGGGGGTGATTGCCCATCAAGTGATGCTCAGCGAAGCGGTTGACATTGCCAAAGAGTATTACATCGGATGTGTGATCGACCGGGCCACCGCTCAGCCGATTTTGATCGTCTCTCCTGAAGGGGGGGTGGAGATCGAAGAGGTGGCCGAGCGGAGTCCCGAGAAAATTCTGACTTTGCCGATTGCTCTTAGTGGGCATCTGCGCGCTTATCAGTTGTGGCGGGTCGTCAAATTCATGGGCTGGAAAGGGGCGCTTGCCAAGCAGGGGATGAAGATGGTGGCAGCTTTAGCAAAAGCGTTTATCGAAACTGACGCTTCTTTGCTCGAGATTAACCCTTTGGTTGTGACGGCTCAAGGGGAGCTCCTTACCCTAGATGCGAAATTGGCGATCGATGACAACGCCCTTTTCCGACAGCCGGTATTGGCTAAATATTACGATCCGACCCAAATGCGCGCTGCAGAGGTGGAGGCCAATTTGCACGATTTGGCCTACATCGCCCTCGATGGGGAGATTGGCTGCATGGTCAATGGAGCGGGGCTTGCGATGGCGACGATGGACATTATCAAGCTCTATGGCAAAGAGCCTGCGAACTTTCTTGATGTAGGGGGAGGCGCAACTAAGGAAAAGGTGGCGGCCGGCTTTAAAATCATCCTTTCCGATCCCAATGTGAAGGCGATCTTGGTCAACATCTTCGGCGGCATCATGAACTGCACTACCATCGCCGAAGGGATCATCGCAGCTGCTAAAGAGCTAGATATCCATGTGCCACTTGTCGTGAGAATGGAGGGGACCCATGTGGAAAAGGGGCGCCTTTTGCTTGAAGAATCGGATGTGAAGATCATTCCAGCCAAAGATTTGGCCGATGCGGCCCTAAAAGTGACAGAAGGGTTGAAGTAAGATGGCAATACTCGTCGATAAGCATACCCGGGTGATTACCCAAGGGATTACAGGACAAGCGGGCCAATTTCATACGCAGCAGGGGCTTGAGTATGGGTCGCAGTTCGTAGGGGGTGTTACCCCAGGAAAAGGGGGGAATGAGACGCTCGGCTTGCCGATTTTTGACACGGTATTAGAGGCCAAAGAGGCTACCAATGCGACAGCAAGCCTCATCTTTGTTCCTCCTCCTTTTGCAGCGGATGCAATTTTAGAGGCAGAAGATGCTGGCATTGCTTTGATTGTGTGCATCACAGAAGGGATACCTGTGCGAGACATGCTGGAAGTGACCAGAGTGATGCGAGCAAGCTCTACAAGCCGCCTCATCGGACCTAATTGTCCAGGAGTGATCACTCCTGAGGAGTGCAAGATTGGGATCATGCCAGGCTACATCCACAAAAAAGGGAAGATTGGAATTGTGTCCCGTTCAGGGACGTTGACTTACGAGGCGGTTTGGCAAACGACCAACTTGCACTTAGGGCAAACCACTTGTGTGGGCATTGGGGGAGATCCCCTCAACGGCACCAACTTTGTCGATGTCCTCTCCTTATTTCAAAATGACCCAGAAACGGAGGGGATTTTGATGATTGGAGAAATTGGAGGGACAGCGGAAGAGGAGGCTGCAGAGTGGCTGAAAATGCATTGCACCAAGCCCGTTGCTGCCTTCATTGCGGGGGTGACAGCTCCTCCTGGCAGGCGGATGGGACATGCGGGGGCGATCATTTCAGGGGGCAAAGGGACTGCGCATGAGAAAATGAGAGCTCTCAAGGAAGCAGGAGTAATGATCGCCAAGTCACCCGCTGAAATGGGGGAAACGATGCTATCGGCGATGAAGAGTTAATATGGAAAAGCGACTTTCCATTTCCATCTCCCCCATGTTTTGGGTCTTTGCGGGAATCCTCGGATTTTTGATGTCCCAGTCCCTTTTGGGGACAGGCATTTGGATCGGCGTGATCTTGATTTCCGTGGTTGTGCATGAGCTTGGCCATGCGTTGACAGCGAACGCTTTTGGCCAATCGGCCCACATTCGGCTCCTCTTTTTTGGGGGAGCTACTTACAGGGAACAAAAATCGATCGGCCTGTTAAAAGAATTTCTCATTACCTTAAATGGACCTCTCTTCGGCTTTGCTTTGGGAATTCTCATGTGGGGGGTGCAACACTTCTTGTGGCTCCATCCCCCTTTTCTTGTGGCCTATACGCTCACCGCATTTGTCTTTGTAAATATCTTTTGGAGCATTCTCAATCTCCTTCCCGTGATGCCCATGGATGGGGGGCAACTCCTTCGGATCGTCTGTGAGGGGATCTTTAAAAATAAGGGGACAGCCATTGCCCTGATGATCAGCTTGATTCTTGCGTTAAGCATTGCAGTCGCTGGATTCTTCATGGGGCAGATCTTCTTAGGGGCGATTTTCTTGCTCTTTGCTTTCGAGTCGTTTCGGGGCTGGAAGGTGGCTCGCCATTCCTCGCCCGCAGATACCAAGGTCTCTCTAAGAGAGCGCTTTCAAGTGGCTGATGCAAAGATGGCGTCGGGACAATTTGACGAGGCGCTGCGCGAGTTTGAGCAGATCCGCATCGCTGCTGGGCATGGCCTTCTCTATATTGCATCGACAGAGCTTTGCGCTCAAATTTACGCAAATCGAGGAGAAATTCAAAAAGCCTACGACTACCTAAAAGAGATCAAGCGCCATATTTCTCCTGAGACGCTCCCCCTTTTTCACAGATTAGCCTACCGCACAGGGGATATTGAGGAGGCGATTGCCCTTGGGAAAGAGTGCTATCAGGCGAGCCCTGATTACCAAGTGGCGCTGATCAATGCTCTTGCCCATGCGGTCAAAAGTGAAGTGACCCCTGCCCTTGGATGGCTCAAGTGCGCTGTGCGCGATGGACTGCCGAATGTGGAAGAGGTGGTGCAGGGGCGCGAATTTGATCCGATCCGCAACGATCCCAAGTTTTCTGAATTTGCCCATAAAGAACCTGCTCATTGAGCAAGTCTTTGATCAAATCTTGTCGATAATTTTAAGTTGTTTTAACATCCCCCTTCACATTCTATTTACTTGATATTCTCACCTAAGGAGGCCTCTATGAAAGCAATGGAGAAAATCTTTTCCAAGCATTCCACTCATCTCTTGAAAGAATCTGTGAAGATAAAAGGGAAACTAGCGCTTCCGCGGGCCTTCTTTCAGACGGCTGTGTTGAAAAATTCTGAGGAGAGCTTGCTGAAAAGCTGCTAAAAAAAACAAACTCCTTCCTTGTTAACCACGACAAAAAAAGGAGTTTGAGATGCGCAAGCGCAACTGGCAGCAATATAACAAAAATCTGGTAGCGCGAGGAAGTCTCACCTTCTTTTTAGACGTGAAAAGCTTCTTACCTCCTCCTTCGAAGAGGAGG
>JAFEGQ010000147.1 GCA_018239785.1 Verrucomicrobiota bacterium | reverse complement strand
CTTTAGACCCTTCATAGGTGAGTTTGGCTGTGACGAGGTTGGTGTTGGGAAGGTACTCGTAAGTGACCACCTTCCCCTCTTCGTGCTCCTCTCGCAGGAGGAGATTTCTCCCCTCTTGAGAAAATGCTCGCTTGATAGTGTAGTCGTCTTCCCCTGAAAAGGCCTCTAGGACGGGGTTGCCAAAGGAATCATACAAATAAGCTCGTTGGTAAAAGAGCTGCCCCTCTCCGTCCCTCACTTCAAGCGAGGTGAGCCACTGCTTCTCATCCCAAGTGTAGAACTTTTCCAATCGAAGAACGCCTTGGGGATCGTAAGATTGGATCGCCAGGGGAAGAAGCTCTTTGGAAATGAGATAAACCGTGGAAGAACCATCGGCACTTGTGACGGTGGTTCTTCCCTCCCTGTTTCCCGCTTCTGCTGGCTGGTAGGCGAAGGTGTCGAGGGGAATGTAGCTTTCCCCCTCGCCAACAGGGCGGAGGAGTTTGTCGACTCTGTAGTGGGGCTCACTCCCGACGCCTGCATAAGTAAACTTGGCGTTATCGCTCTTAGAGAGGCTACTGGTCAGTTGGAAGCGTTGATACGTAAGTGTTTCATGTCGATAGTTGGGGCTACTTGAGCAGACGAGGAGGGGAGGAGGGTCGTAATTGAGCTTCTTCTCAGCATGGTCTTTCCTGATTTTTGCCTTACAACGCGTGGAGACATACTTGTAATCTGTGGTGAGGCCCGTGGAAGAGGTCCAATGGGAGCCATTTTCTTGGTGAAGAGAGGCATAAGTATACCTCTGAGAGGGGTCTAAGCTTTCAAGAGTAGCTAAACAAACCCGTTTATCCCCTGCAAAAAAGCAGGAATACTTGAGGATTTTGCCATTGGGCAGTCTTTCTTTAGCAAGGCCGTAAATCAAGCTACTGCGGCCAAACCGGACGAGTTTTTCATACTCAAGACAAGAGCCATCGGGCAAGCGAACAACAACCGTAGTGAGATCGCTTGCGATCTCAATACGCGTATTTCTTGGGTCGTACTTTCCACTGGCCGTGTCCCCTTGCGTGTTTGTGATGGCATAGGTGGGTGAGGCGAGGGTGGTCTTCCCCTCCTTCACGCAAAAATCAAGGGTAGATCCGTGCCGGTCCGTGAAACGGACCGTTGAAGAGACATAGTCGAGTTCTAAGCGCAAATGGGGAAAGGATTGCCAGCCCCGATAATGGTCTTGGAGATGGTAGAAGAGATAAAAGTTATCAATATCTCCCTTCTCTCCTTTCACCGAAGAGAGGGAGACAGGCATGTAGGGAGAGATATAGGTCCTGCTGAGGACGATATCCTGAGCTCCTCGGATGACCATATCGGTCTGTCTGAGGACAGGCTGCCCGCTGAGCGGGCTCACCACGCCGCCGATAAGAAAGTCGGGTTCGCTATTGAGCGTGGCGATCTGCTCAGGGCTTGAGAGGATCGAGCGCTCTTCGTACTCCTCTGCATGAGCGGCAAAGGGAAGAAGACAGCTGAGAAGTAGGCCAAAATAGGAAATCGCTCGCATCGAGAACCTCAGAGATAGAAAGCCATTCCTGTATAGGATAATTAAAGATTTAAGGAAATGCGCGAATGAGCCGATCGAGCTCACATAGAGCATTAAAATGCCCTTTTCCCGCCTCAAGTGTTGCTGGCGTTCCTTGTTCCTCAAGGCAACCGCGCACAAAACAGAGGAGATAGTCGCACTGCTGCAGCACCGATACTTGGTGGCTGACCAGTAAAATCGTATGGGTCTTCCTTAAAGCTTTGAGTTCCCTCATCACCCCTTCAATGGTCAGATTATCGAGGGCAGAAAAGGGGTCATCGAGGAGCAAAAGGGGCGCATCGGTCAAAAAAGCGCGCGCTAAAGCCACCCGCTGCTTTTGCCCTCCCGATAAATTAACCCCCCTTTCTCCAATCAGCGTGCTCATTCCTTGTGGCAATGAGGCAATGGTCTCTGTCAAAGCGGCCCGGTGGATCACCTCTTCGAGCTCTTGAGGCGTTGCAGTTGGTTTTGCCAGAGATATATTTTCCCCCAAAGATCTAGAAAAAAGGAAAGGTTGCTGCTCGACCGCACTGCTTAGTTTGCGCGCGTCTTCGACAGGCATCTCGCAAATATCCACACCGCTAAAAAACAGCATCCCCTCCTTGAGCGGATATTCCCGCTTGATCAATGCCAGCAGGGTGCTCTTCCCAGAGGCAGGAGGGCCTGTAATCCCCACCAACACCCCAGCGGGAAGGTCACAAGTCACCCCTTGCAAGACATTTGCCCCTCCGTTGTAGCTAAAGGTGAGATGGCGCAAAGCAAGCGATGGGGGCTTAGCGACGTTAATTTCTTGTTTGGTTCCTCTTATCCCCAAATAACCTGAAGAATTGGTTTTGGAGCTGCGTGAAAGCTCCCGCGGTTCGACGCGCTCCAAATCCCAATTCTTCAGGTTATTTGGGGATATAAAATCGAGCGGCTCCTTGTAGAGGGCAAAAAGGCGCTGATAAGCGCCTCTCCCTT
>JAFEGQ010000146.1 GCA_018239785.1 Verrucomicrobiota bacterium | reverse complement strand
CAGCTCTTCGGCTGGTCAGAGGAGTGATCATGGAAATTCATGAAGAATGGGTCGCAGTGCAGAAGTATTTAGATATGACGCCCTTGCTGAATCAAGGGATGAACGACGAATAATTGTGAGGGAGTTAGGGAAGAAGAGCGAATTTACAGACAAACGGTTGCTTTGCCACAAACCGGGCAAAGAGCAGCATGCCAAACGAGCGATAGGTAGCTGCTACAACAGCAAGCAAACACCCTAAAATGGCGATGAAGATTCCCAAATATAGCGTGGGCTTTCTCCCCCACCGATTTGCCAGGGGTCCATAAGGCAAATAGCCCAGCGCATAACCGACCAAAAAGACAGTCATCGTCAGTTGTGCCGTTTGATTGCTCACTCCCATGCTCGCGGCCATCTGCGGCAATGCTGGAGTGAACAATGCGGCAAAGACCGATGCGAAAGAGATCAGCAAGAGCAGGGGGAAAAGAGAGGGTTTGCGCTTCGTCATGAACGGCACGAGCAGTCTTGAAGGTGGTCATTGACCAGACCTACGGCTTGCATAAACGCATAGATGATCGTCGATCCGACAAAGGTCATCCCCCGTCTTTTCAAATCCTTTGAAAGAGCGTCACTTTCTGGAGTGCAACAGGGAACCTCTGCGAATTTTTTCCACTGGTTGATGATCGGTTTGCCCTGCACAAACCCCCACACATAGCGGTCAAACGAGCCAAATTCCTTCTGGATCTTCAGAAAGACTTGGGCATTTTGCCGCGCGGCGTAAATTTTTAACCGGTTGCGGATGATCTTTTCATCGTGGCGCAAGCGCTCCAACTCCTCATCGCTCATCGCAGCCACCTTTAGGGGGTCAAAGCCATGAAAGGCCTCTCGATAAGCCTGACGCCGTTTGAGAATCGTCTCCCAACTTAAGCCCGCTTGGGCCCCTTCAAGAATGAGCATCTCAAACAAATGGGTGTCGTCATGGACGGGAATCCCCCACTCCTGATCGTGGTACTCGGCGTAGAATTCCTTTCCCACTGCGCCCCCAAAACAGCGCTTTTTCCCATCCATTTGGCGCTCCTAAAAAGTAAGTTCCGTGATAATCTATCCAAAATAACGTGAAAAAAGAAGCTTTAAAAGATTTTAAGAGAATCCCCGGCGTGGGGAATCGGATTGCAGAAGATCTGTGGCAGTTAGGCTATCGCGCTGTCACTGAACTAAAAGACCGCGACCCCGAGCAGCTCTATGCAGATCTTTGCCGCCTCCAGCAGTGCAAGGTTGATCGGTGTATGTTCTATGTGTTTCGCTGCGCCGTCTATTTTGCTTCCCATGCAACGCATGATCCCCAGTTGCTCAAGTGGTGGAATTGGAAAGACTCCATGGATGAGTCATCCATGGAGTCCTAGTTTTCCTCTATTCGGCTAATTCTTGCTCCGCAAAAGTTTTCATCGCTTCCGCTAGGAATTTAGCGAAATGGGGATGATTGGGGTCATAGGGCGCAAAAACTTTTTTTCACTCAAACCCCATGTAAATTCGTCCAAGCCCCGTATAGGACTCTTGATTTGGCGTCCAAAATTTCTTCAGCCATTTATGATGTCGAGGAATGATCTCTTGGACCTCTGGGACATCCACCTCCAAACCCTTTTCCATGGCTTGCGAGATCTCTTTGCAGATGCTCTCAAATTCCTTCGTCAACTTTTCCCATTCCACCTTTGTCCACCCTTTGACGTTTTTCTCACACTCAGCAAACGTAGGATCGTTCGCTCCGAGGCGATTTTTTAAATATTTCTGATATTCCTCTTGCTGTTCTTGAGTGAGAAAGCCTTTGTACATTTCTTGATCTTTCATTTTGGTAGTGCAACAATAAGTCTGTAAATTCAGATCAGGCTTTTTTAAAAAAATTATTTCACTCTTAGATATATTGAAATAAAAAAGGTCCGAGACAACAATTCTCCTTTTCAACTCACTCAAAAATCTAAAGGAGAGATTGTATGATTTCGGACCATCTTAAAGATACCCTGATAGAGGAAATTGTTAAAGGCTTAAT
>JAFEGQ010000145.1 GCA_018239785.1 Verrucomicrobiota bacterium | reverse complement strand
GATCATGATAGACGTCGTCGACATAGTGCAGGACATTGTACCTCCTTCGTGGAAAAATAAGAGAGGCATCATCGCGCTTTTAGTCCTCAACCATCAACGAAAATCTTCATGCGGAAGCCCTGGCCAAGTGCCAGCCACCTAATCTTGACAACTGACATGATTGAATTTCGAAAGAGGTCTATTACTTCCTGTTCAGTACAGTCAAAGCTAATTTTCATTTTTTTACTTTATAGTTTTTGTGCTGGATGGAAGACCTCTGGGAATCTTTCGCCACACGTAATTTCCGAATTTTACGTAAAGACTCATTATGTAATTTTGGCAAAAAAGAGAAAATCCCAATTTCAGATCATTGTGATTTTTAACCGGGCGCGCTACAATGATGCCCATGAATCGGTCTTTATTTACATCTGAATCGGTCTCGATCGGACATCCAGACAAAATTTGTGATCAAATTTCGGATGCTATCCTCGATGCCTGCTTAAGCCAAGATGCTCACTCTAAGGTGGCTTGCGAAGTATTAGTAACTGGAAATTTTCTTATTATTGCTGGGGAAATCTCCACACGGGCCACCGTCGATTATGCGCAAGTTGCAAGGGGAGTGATTCGGGAGATTGGCTATACCAATCCTAAAATGGGATTTGATGCTGATAGCTGTGAGATTGCTATCCACTTGCGCAAACAATCCCCTGATATTGCGCAGGGAGTGGACGAAAACAAAGGGATTTTTCAAGGGCAAGGGGCTGGCGATCAGGGAATGATGTTCGGCTACGCTTGTGATGAAACGGATGAACTCATGCCCCTTCCCATTGTCCTGGCCCACCGCCTGATGGCAGGGCAAAGGGAGCTGCGCCGCAGCGGAGAACTCCCTTACCTAGGCCCCGATGCGAAGGCGCAGGTGACTGTAGAGTATGAAGATGATGAGCCTGTGCGAATCCAAGCTGTTGTCCTTTCGACGCAGCATGCTGAAGAGGCCTCTCACACTCAAGTTGTGAATGACATGCAAGCGCTGATTCGGCAGGTGATCCCTGCAGACTTGCTCGACAATGAAACGCTCTATTACATCAATCCCACCGGTCGTTTTGTGGTGGGAGGTCCTGTGGGGGATTGCGGTCTCACCGGGCGCAAGATCATCGTCGATTCTTACGGGGGGATGGCTCGCCATGGAGGGGGGGCTTTTTCTGGCAAAGACCCTTCGAAGGTGGACCGCTCTGGCGCCTATGCAGCGCGCTATGTCGCTAAAAATATCGTCGCCGCAAACTTAGCCCGTCGTTGTGAAGTGCAGGTCGCTTACGCAATTGGAGTTCCTCACCCCATCGCTTTGAAAGTAGATACTTTTGGCACTTCGCTAGTCTCCGAAGAGGCTCTCGCCTCAGCCGTCGCGGAGGTCTTTGATTTATCTCCACAAGGCATTGAAACGATGCTCCATTTGCGCCGCCCCCTTTACCGCCAAGTGGCGTCGGGAGGCCATTTTGGCCGCAGCGACCTCCACTTACCTTGGGAACAAACGGATCGGGCCGCAAAGCTAAGAAAAATCCTAAAATTAGAGGCGCATGTCGAAGCCTAAGCTGATCTTCAAGCGAACTCTTGGCTTTTGGGGAATCCTTGCCACCTCTTTGATCCTCCTGGCGATCCCCTTGTCGATTGTGAGTGACCTCTTTCTTGTCCCTAAAGAGGTCTCGGCATCGAGAAAGTCTTTCAAAACACTCCATAATGAGTTCCTGCAGCAGCCTCAGCTCTCTTTGCGCCATATGCAAGAGCTCGCCAGAATGATTGAAGAGAGCCACCGCCCTCCTTTAGAGGAGATTCCTTCAGCTCTCCTTGTCGCCTACCTCTATGAGCACCTTCGCCTCGACAAACGAGAGGTCTCTATTTTTCCAGGGAAAGAGGGGACGTTGATCTTCTCGAAATGTGAAGAGCATGCGATCCCTGTGCCTAAGATCATCCTTTCCCTTGAGGTGAGGCTCGTTGCTGAGGGGAGCCATCTCAAACCGGAGCTGATCTCGGTACGTCGCGGAGAGCGCAAAGTAGCTACTGACCTAGCGTGGGCCTATTTTGGCCCTGAGCTGCAGCTCCTCGAGCAGCTAGGCCTAAAACTCCATGAGTGAGTTGCGTTCCCGTCTTTTGCGCCGTTTGCACAAGACACAAAAGCGCCTCGCACAGGTAGAGCAGCTCCTTCTAGAGGCCCTCAATTGGAAAAAAACCCACCACGAAGCGGACCTCCTTCAAAGCTATTTTCACCAACTTGTCCGAGGGCGATCAGAAATCACCTTGCCTGATTGGGAGCAGGAAGGGCGCCTAGTCACGCTCCACCTCGATCCACGCATTCCTCCCAAGGAGATCGTCGCAAAGCGGTACAAAAAGGCGCGCAAAGAGGAGCGCTCGATTCCCCATTTAGAGAAGGAGAGGGCTTTTTTACTTCAAAAGCAAGAGGAGTGGGAGCGGTGGCTTGCTCTTTGTGAGGAAGATGAACAGCTCGCCAAAGAGGCGCTGCCTCCTCCCCCCCTTCCTCCTGAGAAGCGCCCTCCTCCTCTCCCCTTTCGCTCCTTCACCACAAAAAGTGGCTTGGCAATTCTTGTGGGACGCAATGCCAAAGAAAATGAGGAGCTCACCTTCAAAGTGGCTCACGGAACAGATTGGTGGTTTCACATCGATGGAGAGAGTGGCTCCCATGTCGTCTTGCGGGTCCCTAAAAACCAAGAGGCCGACCAAGATGCAATGCGTCAAGCGATGGAAACAGCTCTTCATTTCAGCAAAGGTAGAGGGCGCCAAGAGGGGAGAATCATCTATGCCCGAGTCAAGCATTTGCGACGCCCCCGAGGGGGAAAATTGGGACAAGTCCTCGTCGCACAGCCCCATTTCGCTCAGGTCACTTTGATCCCCAAATCGACATATTGACGATTTCGGGATCAAAAATTGCGCTCATTTTTCCATCCCGAAATCGCAAATTGGCGATTTGGGGATGGATTTTATTGTCAGGAACATCTAAAATCTGCCTTACCAAGGAGCAACAGATGACAACACCTCCCTTCATTGGACGTGAGCCTGAAATAGCAAGACTGAAAAAACTTCTTAATAAAAAAAGCGCCAGCCTCATTGTCGTAAGAGGCCGCAGACGGATTGGTAAAAGCAGACTGTTGGCAGAATTTGGGAAAGACATGAAAAGCTTCTTCTTTTCTGGGATGCCACCTGTTGCAAAAACAAACGCACAACTCCAGCGCGAAGAATTTGCGCATCAAATGGAAAGAGAGGGCCTGCCTGGGGTAAAGCCCGATGACTGGGGTAATATTTTTTGGGCTCTTTCAAAACACACCGAAAAAGGGCGAATTCTTGTCGTTTTTGATGAAATTTCTTGGATGGGAGGAAAAGATCCCACCTTCCTCGGCAAGCTAAAAACTGCATGGGATATGTATTTCAGCAAAAACCCCCATCTGATGATGGTCCTGTGCGGATCCATTTCCTCTTGGATTGAGGAAAATATTCTCAGCAGCACAGGCTTTGTCGGACGCATCACAATAGATCTCGTCCTGGAAGAACTCCCATTAAATGTCTGCAATGCTTTTTGGCATCCCAAAGAGAAGCGGATCGCTGCTTATGAACAATTCAAGATCTTATCGATTACGGGTGGAGTTCCTCGCTATCTTGAAGAAATCATGCCCAATCTTCCTGCAGAGCAAAACATCCAAGATCTCTGTTTTACAAAGGGAGGACTATTGGTGCGAGAATTTGAGGAAATCTTTTCCGATCTCTTCTCACGCCGCAGCGCAAGCTACAAAGAAATTGTAACTAGCCTTGCAGATGGCCCTAAAGAACTCGTAGACATTTGCAGCGCGCTCAAAAAAAGTCGTGGAGGGCTGCGCAATAAGTACCTCGATGACCTAGTAAAAGCAGGATTTGTGCAAAGGGATTTTTCCTGGCATCTCCAGGATGGGAGAGAGGGCAAGCTCAGTCGATATCGCTTGAGCGATAACTATCTTCGATTTTATTTAAAATACATCTCCCGAAATCTCTCTAAAATTGCAAAAGGTAATTTTCCTCCTCCTTTGTTAACAAGTTTTCCCGGTTGGGAAAGCATTATGGGTCTACAGTTTGAAAATCTTGTGACCCACAACCGCAAAACTGTGTGGAAATTAGCGGGAATCTCTCCCGAAGAGATTGTGATGGAAGGCCCATTTTTTCAAAGACCCACGCAAAAACAGCCTGGATGTCAAATCGATTACCTGATCCAAACCCGTTTTCACACCTTGTATCTCTGCGAGATCAAATTTTCAAAAAACCTCATCGGCAAAAAAATCATCGAAGAATTGGAGGAAAAAAGAAAGCGGCTAAAAGTACCGAGGCATTTTTCGATGAGGCCTATTCTTATCCACGTGAATGGAGTCGAAGAGGTGGTGTTAGATGAGGGATACTTCGACAAAGTGATCGATTTCTCTCAGCTTTTGGAGTGACCTTTTCAGACTCCTCCCCCTTCAGGGAGATCTTCTCGAAAGCGGTACCCAACTCCTCGAACCGTCTCAATCCAACGGAAATTAGGGCCCAATTTCTTGCGCAGTGCTGCAATATGGACGTCAATGTTCCTGTCGACGATGAACGCATCGTCATTTTGCACATCGTCGAGAAGCTGATTGCGGGTCAACACTTTGCCCCGATTGAGCACTAAACGGCGCAAAATTCCAAACTCCGAAAGGGTCAAAGGGATGTATTTTTCCCCCTTACGCAACAAATAGCGGTCGATTTCTAGGGTGAACTCCCCAAAATTGACCGATTTGAGCGCCTTTTGCGGCTCGCGACCCCGACGACAGACAGCCTTGATGCGAGAGAAAAGAACCTTTGGAGAAAAAGGCTTCGTCACATAGTCGTCCGCCCCAAGCTCCAAACCAAGGACAACGTCGAGCTCCTCGCTCTTGGCAGAGAGAATGATCACAGGGGTCGTCTTCAGATCAGGATTGTGTTTGATTTTTCGACACACATCGAGCCCGCTTTGTCCAGGCAGCATGATGTCCAAAATCACAAGATCTGGCTTTTCTCGCTCAACAGCCCTGTAACCGTTGATGCCATCCGTCTCAACGAGCAGCCTATAACCTGACAAGTCTGCTTGTAGCTTGATCAACGCTGCGATATCCTCTTCATCTTCGATAAGGAGAATTTTCTGCTTTTGACTCATTGGTGATCCCCTAACTCTAGTCGTCCATGTGACAGTGTACTGAGTGCTACTCTAAATTTCTAGAGCGAATAATTGCAATTTGCCGTTCTATAATTTTTGGTCTTGGACTGCGTCAAAACCCATTCTTCAGATGATGTGGTTATATAGGCAACTCGGGGATTTTACTCCTAAAGAAATTCCACCAGCCACAAAAAAATGCGCCTTCACATGCCACGGAGAGCGCTTTTCTGGTTTTAAGATAGAGCACTTTTTGGTAGATTCTGTGCCGATGAAAATTGCAATTGTTACGCTTATTCTCCTCCTCGCGGGATTTTTATCCTTTTTTCTCACCCGCCCTCGCTGTGAATGGAATGCCAACGAAGTCTACAACGCGTTTGAAGCAGGACATTTGCCCCAAGCTTTTGAGCGCTTGTCGGCCTGTGAGACCACTTTATGCGTTGGGCGCGCCCGCCTTTCACGCGTCTATCTTCTCCAAGCGGATGGGAAAGTTGAGGAAGCTGCGAAAGAACTCTGTTCTGCCAAATCTTGGGTCGAACGCAAAGGGGGGCCAAATATCGCAAAAGAGACAGCGTTAGCCACCGCTCTCCAACACCTGCTTGAAGGAGATGGGGAACTCGCCGCTGCAGAATTAAAAGGAGAAGAGAGCCTCCTGCGAGGCATCGCCGCCTTCTACTGTGGAGATTGGGCCCTTAGCGCCACCCTCCTCCAAAAACCCCCAGATCCCGATCGGCGATGGTTGAGAACCGTCATTGCCCAATGTTTCCCTCCCTCTTGGTGTCTAGAAGCAAGGGCAGTTAGCCTCATTGAACTGGGGCACTACCTGCAAGCGCGCGAATTGATCGGCACCCCCCACCATCCTCTCTTTGGCAAAAGCCTTCTCAAAGAAGCCGCCCTTCTCCCCGCAGACCAAGCCCTTGCCCTGTATCGACAAGTCAGTGAAGTTTCCACACGAGGGCTCCAAAGAGAACTCATTGAGGCCGCACTTCTCCGCTATCAAGAGGAAGAAGTGGTGGCTATCTTAAGTCGCTGTCTAGACAGCGAGGGACAACTTCAACTCGCTCGCCAACTGATTGACCGAATCCCCTTACACCCAAATAACCTGAAGAATTGGGATTTGGAGCGCGTCAAAGCCCCGGGGTTCGACGATCTCAACCAACACAATATTACTAATATTGAGCAGGTTGAGATCGTCGAACCGCGGGAGCTTTCACGCAGCTCCAAAACCAATTCTTCAGGT
>JAFEGQ010000144.1 GCA_018239785.1 Verrucomicrobiota bacterium | reverse complement strand
GATATACTCTTTCCCGATCTGCCAAAAGGAATAGGAATCCTTAGACTCTCTGCAGGAGATGAGATGCCGGTAAAGGGTAATCGGCTCGTGACAGTTCACAGTCACCTCTGCAGTGGAAGCAATGTAAGCTCCAGAAACCACATCGACACACCCATGGATAAGCCCGATCGGCTCAATGGCCACAGTCATCGGAGGAATAGGACATGCATCTCGGTTAGCTGCAAGTGAGATAAAGAGAAAACAGGCAATAAGAAAGGATTTCATCCCAAGTAATTTAGGATTTCAATAAAGAGATGTCAACCACAAAACGCTTAAGCGAAAGCAGGCTCTTTCGCAGCAAAGAGCTCTGCAGCGCTGATCCGCGCACAGCCAAAGCGCTCAATGGCTAACCCCGCAGCACAATTGGCGAGTTGCGCAGCCTCAGGAAGGGGCATTTGGGCAGCGCAAGCAGCGGCGATGACCGCTAACACCGTATCGCCAGCTCCCGTTACATCGCGCACCTGGCGCACTTGAGCGGGGAAGTCCTCTCTCCCTTTATCGGAAAAAAGGGAGATCCCCAGCTCTGATTTGGTGACCAACAAAGAGTCGAACTGCACTTGAGCCCTTAAAGCAGCAGCAAGCTCATCTAAAGAGGCCTCGGCACCTAACTTGGCCGCCTCCGTCAACTCGATCAGGTTCGGTTTGAGAATGGTAGATCCACTATAACGGAGATAGTCGCGCCCTTTAGGATCGACAATGACGGGAATGGACCGTTTCTTGGCTTCTTGAATCAACGTTTGAAGTAAAAGAGGTGTGCAAAAACCCTTGGCATAATCGCTGATGGCAATCGCCTCCACATCTTCTAACAATTCACGCAAATCGAGGTGAGGACAAGCAAAGGGAGTGGTCTGTTCCGTGTCGATCCGGAGCATTTGTTGGCCACCTGCAATCAAGCGAGTCTTCACAGGGGTGGGCCACCCCTCTTCTCTTTGGAGAAATTCAACCTCTATCCCCTCTTCTTCAAGAGCTGCTGACAGCAGCTGTCCTGGCGCATCGATCCCAATCCGGCCGAACAGACGCACTTTTTGCCCTAAAGAGATGAGATTCAAAGCCGTATTGCCCACTCCCCCGGGACGTGTTTCAGTCCGTTCAGGGTTCAAAATAGGCACAGGCGCCTCAGGAGAAATGCGGCGCACCTTCCCAATCAAATACTGATCGACAATGAGGTCCCCTACAACGAGGAGCCGATGCTCTCCGAAACTCAAAGGCTCACCATTTCCAAAGGGCAGAGGTAGTTGTGCACGTAATCTATCACAGCTATGGTGATCGGTTTGGGATCAAAAGGCAATTCGGCATGCATCCGATATTTGAACATATCGGCACAGGTATAATTTTGGTACTTTCCCGCTAACTCTTCAGGCATCTCCACATAGTCGATCTTAGGAGGGAGCCCTAAAGCTTGAAAAACTGCCTGAGCTAGTTCATTCCAGGTCGTCGCCGTGCCCCGCCCGATATTGAAAACCCCGCAAATATCTTGGTGCAAAAAGGCGGCGGTCATTTCAACAGCATCTTTGATATAAAGGAAATCGCGCTGCTGCTCCCCATCGCGGAAATGCTTGAGATCGTTCGATTTAAAGAGCCGTAGAAATCCTTGGGTCTGCGCCTGATTCACCCATGTCCGAATGGCAGAGGCCATCTTCCCCTTGTGCGCTTCATAAGGGCCAAAGATGTTAAAGTACTTTAATCCGACAACGCGATCCAAAACACCCTGCTGCTCCATCCAAAGATCGACCAGATGCTTTGAATACCCATACATGTTCAAAGGGCGCAAAAGAGGGAGCTTTGCATGATCGTCAGAAAATCCCTTACTTCCATCCCCATAAGTCGCGGCTGATGAGGCATAGATGAACCGAATTTGGTTCCAAAGGGCATACTCCGCCAACCGAATGGTATAGCGGGTGTTATTTTCGAGAAGATAATCGGCATCTCGCTCTACAGTGCTCGAACAGGCGCCCAAATGGACAATGGCCTGAATTTCAGACTGCCGCCCCTCGAGCCAATCCCAAAGGCCGTAGATCGGCAGAATCTGAGAAAAACGGGTCCCCAAAAGGTTTTGCCATTTTTCATCGAGCCCCAAGTCATCGACAACCACAATATTTATAAATCCGTTCCGATTGAGGTAACGGATCAGGTTGGAGCCGATGAAGCCAGCGCCGCCTGTGACGACGATGTATTTGTCATCGCTTAAGGGGCGCTCGCTCATAGGGGTTACTCCTGTTGTGGCTGTTGTTCTGTTGGTTCATCGGCTTTTGGTGTCTCTAACCGCTTACCTGGCAGGGCGGCTGGCAATTCGTCCAGACCTTCTGGCAACACCTTGAGCTGGAAGCGGCACGTGATCCCCTCTTTCAATTGGAGAGGGATCTCATGCACTCCAATCTCTTTAATCGGATGATGCAGAGCGATAAACTTCTTCTCAACTGCGATTCCCTCTTTCTCGAGAACTTCCGCAATTTGCCCAGCTTTCACAGAGCCATACATATGCATATCCTGGTCCACCTTCACATGAAGTGTGAGGGTAATCCCATGGACTCGTGAGGCGATCTCTTTGGCAATTGCCCGATCGACAACTGCTTGCTTTTCTCGCTCTTCCTTAAGCTTGCTTTGCATTCCCAAGGCAAAAGCGGTAGCGACAATCCCCTTTTTCTGAGGTAAAAGAAAATTGCGAGCATGACCTGGCTTCGCCAAGACAAGCTCTCCTTTGCGCCCCAGACCCTCTACATCTTCCATCAAGAGCAGCTGAATCGCAGATGATGCTCTATGTCGTTGTTGTTCCATATTTCTCTTCCTCCTACTCTTCGGCTACAAAAGGCAACAAAGCGATATACCGGGCCCGCTTGATGGCGTTGGACAACAGGCGTTGATGGCGCGCTGAAACGCCGGTGATCCTTTTCGGCAAAATTTTACCCTGTTCGGTAATAAAGCGTCTAAGGAGATCCACATCTTTGTAATCGATGTGCTGAATGCCTGCCTCTGTAAAGGGGCATGCCTTCTTGCGCTTCGAACTTCTTCTTTTTTTTCTTACGATGTTCATCTCAACTCTCCTATAGCTGCTGCTGTTGTTCGATCAGGGGCTTAAACTTGATCTCATCGACGACTTCCTCAACCTGTAAGGTCATGTAACGAAGAAGATCTTCATTGAGAGAGTACTCTCGAAAAAGCTCTTTTTTGGCTTCCGTGGGAGCGACGAAGTAGAGGATATAGTAGTATCCTTCCCGTTTTCCCCCTATCTCGTATGCCAAACGGCGGCGCCCCCAATCGTGCACCTTTTCCACTTTCCCCCCGTGTGAGACAATCTGTTCCTTGAGCTTTTCAAGGGCCTTCCCTTTTGCCTCTTCACTAAGCCCTGCATTGAGGATGTACATCCCCTCGTAGAGCTGTTCTTTTTTCTTTGTCATTTTTCCTCCTCAACAGAGCGATTTAATTGATCCATTACTGCGACACCGGGGGAATGGAGCCACGCTTCACACGCGTCAGCTGCCCGTTCAATCACCTCTCCTAAATGCTGCCTCTCTTCCGCAGAAAAGCGACCCAGCACATGAGCGGTTAGATCTCCCTCTTGTCGACCGATTCCCACCCGCAGGCGGGGAAATTCTTTTGTTCCTAGATGCTCGATCAAGCTACGCAGGCCATTATGCCCCCCATGGCCACCACCAACGCGCAAGCGCAAGGTGCCAAAAGGCAAATCGGCGTCGTCACTCACAACGAGCATCTCTATAGGCGGTAGGGAGAGAAAGTGAGCATAGGCTCCCACTGCTCTTCCACTTTCATTCATGTAGGTGGCCGGCAAAAGGAGATCCACTTTCCTTTCCCCACACCTGCCAGAGGCAATCCAACCCATGAATTTGCGCTCTTTTTTCCACTTAAGTCCCCATCGCTGAGCTAAACAGCGCACCACCTCAAATCCAATGTTGTGCCGCGTCTGCTCATACTCATCGCCAGGGTTGCCTAAGCCAATAAAAAGCATCTCTACCGCTTCGCAATGACAACAACGACCTCATCCATTTTGGCAAGCGGACGCACGCCTTCAGGAAGAGAGACATCGCGCAAGCGCTTCGTCTGTCCTAGGTCGAGATCTTTAATGTCTAAAATCAATTCAGAAGGCATATCGGTAGGCAAGCAGTTGATCCTTAAATATCCGATCACCTGTCGCACAACTCCCCCCCCCTTTACTCCAGGACACTCAGCCCCTCCGAGAAGGCGCAAAGGAACCCTAACATTGACCCGTCGCTTATCGCTCACCTCTTGAAAATCGAGATGGAGCACATCATAGGTCGTCACATGGTACTGAATCTCTTTGATCAAGGCCCTAAAGGTGGTCCCTTCAGCACCGACTAAAGTAAACAGTGTCGTTGGCAAACACCCTTTGCGAATCTCTCGCAAGTAACCCTGAAAGGCGCTCTTGTCGACCGCTACACAGCGGTTCTTTCCATCGCTTCCATAAGTTACAGCGGGAATTTTGCCCGCTCTGCGCAAGCTATTTGTTTCGCCTTTCCTATTTCCCTGCCGTTCTTCTAAATTCAGTTTCATCGGTCCCCTCAACTAAAAAGTGGTGATTCTGCCGATACGATCTTTTGGATCGCCTCTCCAAACAAAGGTGCTATTGAAACAACCTCAATTTGTTCCGCTCCCCTTTCGGCCACAGGAACGGTATTCGTCACGTACAATTTTTCGACTCCACTGGCCATAATATTTTCTTTTGCCTGGCGGCAAAAGAGGCCATGAGAAACAGCTACAAGCACCCGCTTAGCTCCCCTTTGGAGCAAACTGGTCGTAGCTGCACTGATCGTCGCTCCTGTCGAAATCAAATCATCGACTAACAGCACCGAGCGCCCCTGCACCTCTCCAATTAAAGTGGTAATGCTGACTTGATCGGCAGATACCCTCTGCTTATCGAGAACACATAAGTTGCAAGACAAACGATCGGCAAAGGCTCTTGCAATCTTGATGCCCCCCACATCTGGAGCAGCCACAACGTCAATGCTTTCTTTCTTAAGGACTTGCAAAAGGGCAACCTTAGCAAAGAGATTATCGACCGGCATATTGAAAAAGCCCTCGATCTGTGCGGCGTGCAAATCCATAGTTACAACTCGAGTGCCTCCAGCGGTTTGGATCAGATCGGCAACGAGCTTAGCCGTAATGGGGGCTCGCCCTTCCGATTTACGATCTTGGCGGCAATAGCCGTAGTAGGGGATGACTGCTGTAATGGAACGGGCAGAGGCCCGCTTCAGGGCGTCGAAGAGGACGAGCATTTCCATGAGAAAGTGATCAGGATCTCCTGCAAGTGTTTGTAATACAAAGACATCGCGACCTCGCACGTCGTCTAACACCTGCACTTCAACCTCTCCATCGGGAAAACGGCCGAGATGGAGGGAAGCCAAGTCCCACCCCAAATAGGTAGCGACTTCTCTCGCGAGGTTTGGATGTGAGGTTCCAGCAAATAACATGGGCTAGCTCATAAAACGTTGGGGTGGCAGGATTCGAACCTGCGCGTGGCGGTACCAAAAACCGCTGCCTTACCACTTGGCTACACCCCACCAGCCCGCGTTACCGCCATCGTCTCAAAGGATTGAGACTTAGGATCTAAGCAATTGCCTAGGCAATCGCTTAGATCTTTCAAACGCGCAACGCGGAACAAGTCATTCGGCCACAACCTAAGCCGAACAGTTGCGCAAGGTATAGAGCACGAGATCGTAGCGCTCTGGAGATTTAGGCGCAATCATTTTAGGAGGTTTAGGAAGTAGTTTTTCGTGCCAGAGCCCGTGCCCCTGCCCATGCCTGATTTCTTAAGAGAGTGGAAAAAGACAAGTTCTTAAAGATTTCATTTATTTTTTATAATCTTTATATCCTATTCTGATCATTTTTGATACAATTAGGCTAAAGAGAGGTAATCTATGGATATTCCCCAGAATTTTCCACCCGTTAATCACCCACCACCGTCGGTCTTCGCCGATGAACCGACGAAAAAGCTCATTGAGGAAGAAGGGTACATCATCACGCAACATAAATTCGAAGGGGTGTTAAAGGACAAAGAAATCGTTGTTTACACAGCCAAGGTGATCCTCAAAAGTCGCGAAGGAACGCCTGTTGTTTTCAATCTTAAAGGGGGATCAGGTCTATCTCGGGAAGATATGATCAAAATGATCAAACTCGTCCAAAGCTATGCAAGCCATATCAGTATCAGTGAAATGGGGACTCTCATCGCCGGCAAAACTTTCGGCATCAACACCGATATCCCGGAAGCAGAAGGAAAGGTGGGCCTTTTGGCGTGGGATCCCTCTAAAAAGGAGATGCTCTATGTGACTGCCTCCTCTCAATGGTATGGCAGTGCACCCGGAATGACCCTCCGTTCTGCAACGGATAAAGACAAATTCTACTACTTCGTGTTTGATCTCACGGACCTCGCTCCCATGCTTCCCGAAGAGGAAAAAAAGCTGAAGAACCATCTCATGCGAGGTCTTTACACAGTCGTGAAAGGATCGGCTAGTCAGATGAGCGGCATGCTCTCAAGCACTTTAGGGATTACAACTCAGCAAGATAGAATTAAACGGATGGATGAAGCGTGGAAAAAAATTCATGGCAGCGATGACCTTGAGGCGCGGCAAAAGCTCGAGAAAGATTGGCTAGCCAATGCCAAAGAAGGGGTGCTCGCCGTAAAAAGTGATGTCACACCCTTGCCTACTACCCGTAGCGAAGAGCCCGCTGAGCGGAAAGAGCAATTAAAAGCAGAACTTGGAAAGCGGGTCTTTGCCTTTGAGGCGAAGCGAGACCAACTTAAAAACATGCGAGAAGCTCAGGCGCCTAATATCGCTCAATCCCTTCTTGTCCCTGAACGCCTTAGCCCTCAACGAACAGAAGCGCTCGCAAAGTATGGAGCCTCAAAGCTGCAACAAAACTTAAATTCCGATCTCTATCTGCTCAGGCAGCAGATTCAGGCGCTCCAAATGGAGTTAGCCGCTGAGGAGCTCTCACCTGAGGGAAGCGCGCCTTCAGAGGTGAAAGAACTTGTGGGTAAATATCCCAATCTCCCTGAACAACTTAAGTTAACGAGCGAACAGCAACAGGATCTCATTCGTCAAGCACAAACAGAACAAAATCCAGAAACGCTTCAAATCATCCATCAGAAACTCGACCTGCTTGAGCAAATCCAACGGCAACGGATCTTATTCCTTGAAATCGCCTTAGACGAAAAAGCCCGCAAGGGAAAATCGTTTTTCGAAGGGCAGGCCGCGATCCCAAGACTCAATGCACTTCATGAACAGCAAGAATTACTCCAATCAGATCAACCCGATTTCCCCCTTGTACAAAAGCAGATTCAGGACAACAAAGTCCAACCCCTAGAGATGGAATATGGCTACGTCCAAAACCTCCGCGAAGGAAAAGGAGTAGCGATGGGCTCTTTTGAAGAGCGCCTAGGGATCTCGACGACCAAGCTCTTAGAGGACTACAAGATCCAACGCCGTTCGGAAGAAATCATCATCGAATCTGTGAATGAAGTGGAATAATTTATAGTTTTATTTATAGTAGGGTCGAGAGAGCTTAGCTTAAGAAAGACGACCTTATGCATATTATCCACATCACATCTGAGATGGCCCTCATCGCTAAAGTCGGGGGTTTGGGCGATGTGATTTTGGGGCTTGCGCGCCAGTGCCAAGAAGATGGGCACACCGTCGAAGTCATTCTCCCTAAGTATGCCTCCATTCAATATAGCCTGATTCGCGACTTGCACGTCCTGCACCGCGATTTATGGGTCTTTGGAAGCGGAAAGTGGCAACATAACAGTGTTTGGAGTGGTTGGGTGGAAGGGATTCGGGTCTATTTTATAGAGCCTCACACAGCTCCCCATTACTTTAATCGGGAAAAAATTTACGGCTATCCCGATGATATTGAGCG
>JAFEGQ010000143.1 GCA_018239785.1 Verrucomicrobiota bacterium | reverse complement strand
CGTGCACTGAGCAATGGGACGCCTTAAGTGAAGCTATAGCCCCAGAAGTTCATCAGCTTGTCACAGAGTGGGGTTCCCTCCCCTCTGAAACAAGAGGGGAGTTGGCGGGGTACGCTTTTGGGAAATATGGGGCCGATATCGTTATCCCTGGTGCCGCCGTCAAGGTGGCTGCCAAGGGTCTAAAGGGGGCACAAGAACTAGGCGCCATTTACAAGGGGCTGCAGACAGCGGAGAAGACTCTGGTTCTTGAATCTGTAGCAGGTCTAGAAAGTAGTGCAAAGGTGACGAGCTTTATGCAAAATAAAGTCGTTACTATTGCTGAAGACTTGGGGTTTAATAGCTGCGAAATTGCTCAACTTGAGAATATTGGAAAGGGCGTTAGCAGAAATGTTGCCACCTCTACACAAGATATAAATTTTGCAAACCATGCTTTACAGAGAGCTGTTGAAAGAGGAGTGGCGAAAGAAGCCATTTTGGATGCTCTTTCATCACCTTTAAAGATTGAAAAAGTTAAAATAGATCAACTTGGGAAACCTAGTCAGCGTTTTATAGGAAAAAAAGCTGAGGTAGTTATTAACCCAGAAACACAACAAGTTATTTCAGTTAATCCCACCGCTACCAAGAAATTTAAAAAGTTGAATGATGCAGTTGCCAGTGTTGAAAATTGAGCTCAATGAAGATGAGTATAATTATCTTTGCAAAGCGTCTTTTTTAGAAGATAAGTATCGAGGATTGTTATTTTCTAGTGCACGTTGCAATAATAATTATATGTTAATTATTTCTGAAGATGCGGCAGATGAGATACGCGATTTATGTGGAGAGCAATTGCAAGTGGCAGGATTTAATGAAGTCTATGAATTAACAGCAGAGGGGGAAATTCTTGAGAACTTAATAGATAAATTTTTCATAGGTTAACCAAAGAGAAGAGTTAGCTATAGCATTTAGCAACGGGTTATGAAAAAATACTGTTCTGGCAAGCAAGGCAGATGTTCTCAAGTGTTCGGAAGCGTGCGTCAGAGTTCAGATCATTTGCGGAAAATCGCAACCTGCTGCCATGAACGAGGGAGTTGACGATGGCGCTGAGCGAAGAGGAGATGCTTTATTTGGAGAAGCACATTCCTGAGCTAGCTGAATTAGCGTTTAAGAAGGCCTATTGGGATGCCTTGGCATCTGGGAGTAGCGTTGTGATCAGCGAAAATGGGGCTCTTATGGAGGTGTTTCCTAACGGGAAGAAAAAGTTCATCAAACATCTGCCTCCCTGGACACCAGTGGTGCCTGGCCAAAAATTCTATATTCGATGAGCAAATTTGCCTGCATCTATGGTTCGCTGTGATGAGGCAAAATAGGAAGAAAAAAATCTCTGATTTCTAAGATGACCTTCTCAAAAGGCATGGGTTCATGTCCGATACTCTTCAGAAAGAAATCCCATCGCTCTGCCGTTTTGGGGGCATTATAAAAAGCCTCTGAGAATGCTTTGGGAATTTCACGAACAATCGTCTTTCTATTTTGAAAGACTTTTTCAACAACTGAAGCTATCTGTTCCGTTTTAATCTGAAATTGATGAATTATCGTCCTTATATCATAAAAATCCTTCATCCTGCTATTGGCAAGACCCAATTTCACTATCGCGTCCAGTTTTTCGGCAATCACTGTCTCAGGTGTATATCCCTGCAGCTCAGGGGAGGGAAAATCTAAGAGGGTAGGGTAACGTAGATTGGCGGGTTCGGGGAAAATTTTGTCGCTGAAGCCAATATCAATTCTAAGTGGCAGCTTAGCTGTATGGAGATGCGCTGAAAAGCGCGCTGAGAGGCCAGTGTATTCCGTTGCAATTTGAGATTCAGCGAGGAGTAAGTCTGCAGAATTGAAAGCCATTCCATCTTGTAGCACAGGATGAGCGCAAACTTCTTTGAGGATTCGTGAAATATTTTCGATAGAGTTATTGGCTTTTGCAAGGAGGTCAATATCAACGGTTGCGCGATGTGTGGTGGGATCCCAGACCATGAGCATGAGGCCGCCCTTCAAGAAAAATGACCCTTTGTACGGGGAAACACTTAGGCGATATAAGAACCTTTCCATTGCATAATAGCGAAGCATCTCCTGCATAGGGCGATTTTTTGCTAAGGCAATGTTTTTCAATTTGTTGTAAACAGACTCTGATAAGTTTTTCTTCGGAGCACTCATGGTTATTGACTCACAATCGTTTCCATGATGGGGTGGAGGATTTTTTCAACGCGACATATTTTCGCATAGTCATAAAGTTTATCGAGGTCCGTTCGTCCTTGACGCCAATACTCTTTCAGCGCTTCTAAGACGACATCCATGCCAATCTTTTGCCGAAATTTTAGACAGTCCGCCAAAGTTTTTTCGACACTATAAATTTTAACGGGAATTCCACCAACTGCAATGATTTCAACACCGGCTTCGTAAGCCTCTTTGGAATACCAAAAGCAGCGCAGTGGAGGATAGTCGACTTGGGGCAATCGTCGTGAAGTCCTTGGTAAAGCGATGTAGACAAAATGAGGAATTTGGGTGGTTAGCTCGTAGTAGGAGAGTGCGGAGAT
>JAFEGQ010000142.1 GCA_018239785.1 Verrucomicrobiota bacterium | reverse complement strand
TTGTGATGGCATAGGCGGGTGAGGCGAGGGTGGTCTTCCCCTCTTTCACACAAAAATCGAGGGTGGATCCGTGCCTGCCCGTGAGACGGACTGTTGAGGAGGGACAGTCGAGTTCGAGACGCAAATGGGGAAAGGATTGCCAGCCCCGATAATGGTCTTGGAGGTGGTAGAAGAGATAAAAGTTGTCGACATCCCCTTTCTCCCCCTTCACCGAAGAGAGGGACACAGGCATGTAGGGAGGGATATAGGTCCTGCTAAGGACCAAGTCCTGAGCTCCGCGAATGACCATATCGGTCTGTCTTAGGACAGGCTGCCCGCTGAGCGGGCTCACCACGCCACCGATAAGAAAGTCAGGCTCGCTATTGAGTGTGGCGATCTGTTCAGGACTTGAGAGAATCGAGCGCTCTTCATACTCCTCTGCGTACGCAACAAAAGGAAGAAAACAACTGAGAAGTATGCTGAGATAGGAAACGGCTCGCATCGAAAACACTCTAATTTAAAGCCGTTCTTGTATATTAGATTTAAAGATTTAACGAAAGAGAGATGTTAAAATTTCAGCAGCTGTTGCCGTAGATGATCATCGCAAAGCCATGAAAGCTTGCGGGAGGCTCTCAATCACATCTGAGGCGATCATGGCCCGCTCTGTGATCTCTAAAGCGGCAATATCCCCTGCCAGGCCATGCAAATAGGTGCCTAAGAGAGCCGCTTGGCCAGGGCGGAGTCCTTGAGCGAGCAAAGCGGCAATGATCCCCGTCAATACATCCCCACATCCTGCCGTTGCCATGCCAGGATTGCCTGTAGGAATGATCCAGGGCAGTCCAGAGGGCTCTGGGATCAACACAAAACTAGGAGCTCCTTTGAGAACGCAGACCACCTTCTTCTCCTCCACATACTCCCTTGCGCGCAAGAGGTCGACATGTTCCCCTAATAAACGGGCAAATTCCCCACGGTGGGGAGTGATGATCGTTTGACGGGGAAAGCTTACCTCTCTTTCTTTAGCGAGGATATTTAAGGCGTCTGCATCAATGACGCAAGGGCACTCTAAACCGTGGAGCATCTTCAAAAGCGTGGCGCGCACTCCCTGTCCTTGCCCAAGGCCAGGCCCAGCTAACAGGGCATTAGCCCTGAGCAGCGCCTCTTCCCCCTCTTCCCAAGTGCTCGCGAGCACTTCGGGGAGCAGTCCAAGAGCATGGGGTTGCATGCCAGGAGGATGTAAAAGGCGGACTACGCCAGCGCCAGCGCGTAAAGCGGCATAACAAGAGAGGATGGCAGCCCCTGGCATGCTCAAGGAGCCTGCCGCTGCAACCACATATCCCGTTTGGTACTTATGCCTTGTCCGCACGATGGGAGGGAGGAGCTCAAGGGCAATCTGATGCTCAAGCAAAAGGAATTCTGCCTTCGCCGCATCCACATAAGCTGACGGCAAACCAAAGTCGATAGCGCGTAAGCCGCCGACATGATTCCACCCCTCGCCTAAGAAAAAACCGGTCTTGGGAAGGCCTAAGTAAAAGGTCAAAGCAGCTTTGATCGCCACATTGCCCACCTCTCCCGTATCTCCATTGAGGCCAGAAGGGATATCGATGGCAATGATCGGCGCGCCACTTTCATTAACGCGCTTAATCAAAGCTGCAAAGAGCCCCTCTGCACTTCCACGAAAGCCTGTTCCAAAGATCCCATCGAGGATGAGGTGGTCTTTTGAGAAGCGCAGCTCCCCTGCATCAACCACCTCGATTACCTCTCCTCCAAGAGAGACGAACTGATCGTGATAAGCGCGGCAAAGAGGGCTGCAATGCTCAAGAGGAGCTAACTGATAAGCGAGAAGATGATGTCCACTTTCGAAAAGATGGCAGCCAGCCGCATAGGCATCTCCCCCGTTATTGCCCTTACCACAGAGCAAGACGATCTGGGCATTCTCATCTTGGGTCTGATAGAGCTCTTCAATCAGCTCGGCAATCTCTTGCCCAGCTGTCTCCATGAATTGCTTATCGGAGCACCCTACAGCAATTGCCAACTGCTCGAGGCGCGCCATTTCGCTGGCCCTTACTACCTTCATCACCCCACTATCAGCAACGGCCGAGCAAAATGCTACTCTTTTTCAAAAAAAGAACCTCAAGTCAACTCCATTCCCCCCCAGACCGCTAGACCAGCACCTGCTACCCCAGCAACCGCCCCGAAGAGCTGCAAGCGAATGCTGGCTTTATCCATGGTGTAAAGCCACATGAGTCTATTCATTTCTGACGATTCCCCCATCACGCGAGACATCCTCTCTGCATAGGGCCAACTCACTCTTTTCCCAAAGGACATCCAAGAAGCACTCCATTCACGAACAACGTTCTGGAAAAAGGAGTGGTGCTGCGGAGGAATCTTCTGCAACAGAGCGAGCACATCGGCCTGCTCGAAAAATACACTTCGGCTATTGATAGGACATGCATCATATAATTTGCGTAGCTGTTGCAACGTCCCTGAGTGGGCATTGACAGCTTGCCAATTTTGTAGACATGTCCGCCACGCTTCTGTCCCAGCTACTGGATCTGGAAATAAATTCTTCACGCCACTAAGAGACCGCCCCGTACAGAACAGTGCAGCTCCGAGTGCTAAAAAGAACCCACCAAGCGCTACTTTCGCTATTGCTTCATCTTTCGCCATGGCTCTTCTCCCTTAATTTTATCTATCAAATAGGGGACATGGTAACACAATTCTCTGCTTCTCTTCCATTTTGATCGCAAAATATTGATCCCATTGAAGTTGGCATCTTGGGTTAAATAATGATGAACACTTTAAACATTTACTTTCGCAAGAGAGATATTGGCGGATCGTCATTTCAAAGACACAACAGCCGCAAAGAACGGCTGTTGTGTCAAATTCTTCTTGCGACCAAAGCCTCGGAGGATGATCCGCCTCTGCAAGATGGCAACAAGAGCAGGCGTAATAGCGGAGACAACATTTGAATTTGATCGCAATGATGTCTAGATGAGTCTGATAGTGTAAACACCTTGTTTGACTATCGACCTCTTGACCGCTGACTTTAAGTATGAGCAACTTTTTTTCTCAAATAAAGAGCCACGCAAAGTGTTTTAGCAGTATCCACAGCGATAAAAGGATAAAATCCCAACATAAAACAGCCCTTCATCCCTACGAACTGAGCAAGCCACAGGGACCCTAAGGTGAGTTGGAGACAAGTGGACAAGAAGAGAATGGCGATGATTTTCCCCATGTTCGCGCTCGACTGCCTTTCAAAACACCAGCCCACAAAATAGGCCTGCGCAACATACCCGATGATGTACCCGCCCGTTGGCCCCATAAAGTGAGCAAGCCCCGCAGCGCCTCCCGACCAGACAGGGAGTCCCACACACCCTAAAACCAGACAAAAGAAGGTGGCAAGGGCTCCTTTACGGCTCCCCAAAAGAGCTCCAAGAAGGAGAGGCCCCAAAGGCTGAACACTCAAAGGGACGGGAGTAAAAGGGAGGGGAATTTTGATTTGGGAACAAATGGCCATAAAACAGGCCGCAAGAGCGATCTGCAAGAGATCGAAAGTAGCTTGCTTCGACAAAGAAGCATTAAACGTTTTTTTTGCAACTGCAACATCCATGATCTACCTCCACTTGGCTTCGTTAAAGGCTCGAAAATCCAAACACGGAGTTTGGCGCTACACAGATTTTAAATCTACTAAAGATGTTCTTCCTTGATGGCCCGTGTTAAAAGCTGTTTAACAGCCTCTTCTGGAGCAAGTCCCCCATAGAGAATCTGATAGACCCCCTCGGTAATGGGCAAAGGCACTCTCATTTTGTGGGCAAGCTCCCGCGCAGAGACGACCGAGTAGGTCCCCTCGACCACCATTCCAATTTTCTTCCGCGCCTCTTCAGGCCCATTGCCCTCTGCAAGCAACCGCCCAAAACGGTAGTTGCGTGAAAAGTTGGAAAGGCATGTGACACAAAGATCTCCCATCCCCGCAAGCCCATTGAGGGTCTCTTCGCGGCATCCCATCACAAGAGCGAGCTTCCGAATCTCATGCAAACCGCGGGTCATGAGCGCTGCTTTTGTATTATCTCCAAACCCTAAGCCATCGGAAATGCCACAGGCAATGGCCACAATGTTTTTCATGGCCCCACTGAATTCCACACCATTGATGTCGCTGTTAGGATAGACGCGGAAACGCTCTGTGTTGAAGGCCTCTTGAATGGCCATCATCGTCTCTTCGCTATAGGCCGAACAGACCACAGAAGTGGGGAGATTGCGCACAACCTCCTCTGCATGACTTGGACCGCTGACACACCCCACTTGGCTCTGATGCTCTTTTCCAATCATCTCAACAACAACTTCGCTGAGCAAAAGGCCTGTCTTTTGCTCAATGCCCTTCGACGTCAGGACAATCGGACAATTCGGCACTCCCAGCGCTTTGATTTTCGCAAAAACAGAGCGAATCCCCGCCGAGGTAACCCCCTCACAGATCATCTCCGCCCCTTCTAGAGCTTCACGCATCTGAGTCGTATAGCGCATGTGAGGCAAACACTTGCATCCACTTAAGTTAGGGTGCTCGCCTCCTTGGTTCATCAGATCGACGATCTCTTGATCGCGCCCCCAAATCACGACGTCATGCCCCTTGTTGGCCAAAAGACTCGCTAACGCATATCCCCAAGTGCCGGTTCCCAAATACCCAATCTTCACGCAATTCACCTATGAATTTTTAGAAAGTATACCAGACTTGAGGATTTTCTCCACATCTGAAACCTCTTTTAATGGAGCAAAGCATTTTTCCCTTGGATAAACAAGCACTTCAGGCCGCTTGGCACAGGGGAGCAGGTCAAATAAAAACCTCTCTTGTTTTATCCCCATCACTCCATGCTCCGGAATCTTTTTTTTCACAAGATGGATGGGCAGCTCGAGCTGAGAGATCTCTTCAGCAAACTCAAGCGTAAGTAAAAAAAGACTTAAGTTGATGATGTTGAATTCAGGGCCGCAACACGCCTCCGAGTATTCGACAACGCAAGGCCCCTCTATAACCACTCCCGCTTTCTCGTTAAGGTCTTCTCTTCGAGTGCACTTAAGTACCACATCTGCTTTTGTTCTTGCGCCAAAACCAAGGAGCTCTACGTCGCAGGGGTCCGCTAACGCATTGTCGACGAGGATGATATTGATGAAGCGCACTCTCTTGTGCTTCCATTTGGCCAAAATACCAGCAGCTGCCAAGCACTGAAGTGCCCCTCCATTGCCATCAGGGCCAAACACATCCAGGGGATTTCCTGCTTCGTCGAGAAAGGGGAGCATCTTTTGTTCAAATACTTCTACATTACTCTTAGCAAGATAAGCAGCTGTTGTTGCGAAATTTTTAGGTGAGGCCATCACAGCTGTTGGAACAGGGTAGTGAGCTAATTGCTTCAGAAAAATCTCAAAAAGAGTCGTATTGCCGAGGGGATAGCACCCCTTTGGCCCCTCAAATCCCAAGCGCGTTGCTTGTCCTCCGGCCAAGATCAGGCAGGCCAACGCCCCTTCCTCGAGCAGTTTTTTCCCCTCTCTTTGATCTTCTTCTGAACCTGCCAAATGGTAGTGTGTGCACGGTTTCATACTTGACGCTCTCCTCTTGCGCTGGCATCCTACCCTAGGATGAAAGCGCTCTACCTTTATAACGAAATCCTCCCCACTTGTCGCGCTCATGATACTTACGTAGTGAACAATTGCGCCTCTTTGGCCCAAGAGGGGCTCGACATTGAGCTTTTGATCGGCAAAGGCTCTTGCGATCTCTCCTCTCACTATGCCACACCGCCTTTAGACGCCCGCCATCTGCCCATTTTACGCCGCAATAACTTCTTAAATCTCTCCTGGAATCGCCCCTTCTTTCGAGCAGCGCAAAAAGCCATTGAGAAGCTTCAGCCCGATTTAGTCTTTTCCAGCGTCCGCAAACAAGGGGCTTACCACCATCAGCGCAAATGGAGGAAAACCCGTTATATTTTTGAAGTCCATGAGTTGGTCTGGTGGCCCGGAAAAGACCCCTCTCCCCACTTCAATTTCGAAAGGAAGATGTTGGAGAGAGCCGATCTGATCACGACCACCACACAGCCTCTTGCTGAACTTTTGCGAGCCCCCCCTTACTCTCTGCCCAATCCGATTGAAGTGGTCCCCTTAGCCGTCCAAGCGCAACCCTTACCTCCACCACAACCCCACGAAACATTGCGCATCTGTTATGTCGGGCAACTCTATCCCCTCATGGGGGTTGAGCTACTGCTCGACGCCCATCAACTCACCTCTAGAATCGATCTACATATCGTTGGGGGATCTACAGCAGATATTGCAAGGCTCATCGCCACAGGTGCGAAAAATGTCTATTTTCATGGTTTTATGCCCCCTCGCGATCTGCCAAGGCTTCTCTCCCAGATGGACTGTTTTGTGATGCCCTCCAAAAAAATCGAAGCCTGGCGCCCTTTCGCTCATACGAAGCTCTATGAATATTGCAGCTGGGGGAGGCCTGTGATTGCCCCCTCTTCACCTGTCGTCGAAGAGCACCTAGGCACCCTCGATGGGGTCCTCCTCTATGAGAGCAGCAATCCCCATTCTCTTGCAGAGGTGATGATGCAGCTACAAAGTGACACCTTGAGGCAGCAACTCACCGAGGCGCAGCTGAAACGAGGAGCCCCTTTCACCTGGGAGAAGCGCGCTAAAAAACTACTTCATATTTTAGGTCGCTTCTTTTAATCATTTATGGTAGAATGAGAACAAGTTTTAATGCGAGGATGAAATGATTCAAGAAAATAACAATTATCAATAGAGGTAATTGCAAAACTAGAGAAAAAGACAATTTTTCGGGGGTTGATCATATCAACCTCTGCTCAACACCCGAAAAATCGCCTTTTTCCTAGTTCTGTAATTTCAGGAACAACCCACATGCA
>JAFEGQ010000141.1 GCA_018239785.1 Verrucomicrobiota bacterium | reverse complement strand
TTCCTCCCAGCTATTTTGTCTGCGAATAGCGCGGAAGCGTGAGCAGCCCGAAACCCCTACCAGGCGGACTTTCTTTTGTAACAACTGATATCAGCGAATTTCGAAAGAGATCTATTCTCTTTCTGGAGGATATTCTGGCATGCGCGAGTGTCATGTAAGGCCCGATGTTTTGTTGATTTACTGGATCGATACAGAAAACAAAAAACTGGTCGTTGAAAGATTAGGCTCCCATTCAGAGCTGTTCTAAAAGAAGAGCCGCTTTGCGGCAGAGCTCCTGCCCTTCTGGGAAGGAGATGTAAGCATCTGCTTGTTGGAGGGGGTACCACTCAGCTGACGCCACCTCATCGACCTGAAGAGACAAAGCCCCCTCTACCTCTGCAAGATGATAGGTGACCCGCTTTGGGATCTTTTTTCCCTCTTTTTCGTAGGTGTAATTTTCATGCAGAGGTCCGAAAGGGAGATAGCGGAGGACGCGTAAACCCGTCTCCTCTTGCAGCTCCCTCTCAGCAGCTGCCATCCCCTCTTCCCCCTCTTCAGCATGCCCTTTAGGAAATCCCCAATAGGCACTCTTGCGACTTAAAACGCTTAAAACGAACCACTGCTGACCGCGCTGGACAAGGGGGATAATCCCAAACGACTCCTCCATGACTTACCCCTGATAGCGTCCAACGGCGATACAGGCATTATGCCCGCCAAAACCGAAGGAATTTTTCAAGCAAATGTCAATTTCCGGGAAATCTTGCGCGACATGAGCACAAGGATCCATGTTCAAATCGGGCTCTGGATTGTCGAGGTTGATGGTGGGGTGCAGTTTTTTCCGCTCCAAAGCTTTAATGGTCGCGACCAGCTCCACAGCGCCAGCACCACCGAGGCAATGGCCCGTCATCGACTTAGTCCCGTTGATCTTAATCCTCTTGCACTGCTCGCCAAAGGCGCGCTGAATGCCGACAATCTCAGCCATATCCCCCATACGGGTCGAAGTGGCATGACAATTGATGTAGTTGACCCTCTCTTTGTCCACATGGGCAATCGCCTTTTCAATGCAAAGGGCAATCCCCGCTCCATCTGGGCGCAGATTCGTCATGTGATAGGCATCACAAGAAGCTCCTCCTCCCAAATACTCGGCAATAATCCGATCTTCAGCGCCTCTAGCCAAACAATGTTCAAGAGTTTCCAAAACAAATACGGCGCACCCTTCGCCAATGACAAATCCATCTCGGTCAATGTCCCAAGGGCGAGAAGCTTTCGTGGGCGCATCATTGCGCTCACTCAACGCATGGCAGGCGACAAAGCCCGCCACGGTCATCCGATTTTTCGAAGCCTCAACGCCCCCAGCGAGCATCACATCGGCATCCCCCAAGATCAGATGATTCGCAGCTGCAACAATGCTATGAGTCCCCGTGGCACAGGCCGTGGAAATCGAGTAGTTGGGGCCTCGGTAATCTACTGCAGCTGCCAACAAGCCGCTTCCCATGTTGGTGATGATGTAGGGGATAAAGAAGGGAGAAACCCTACGAACCCCTTTGTTTTGTAAGGTCGAAACCCCTTCGTAATACTTGTCCATCCCCCCCATCCCAGAGCCGACAATCACCCCTGCACGGTTAGTATCGATCTGAGCGCCTAACAAGCCCGCCTGTTCTAAAGCGCGCTTGCCCGAATAAATGGTATAGTTGATATAGGGGTCAGCCCGCCTTTGCTGCTTTTGGTCGACATAAGCATCCATATCTACTTTTTGAGCCCAAGCGGCAAATTTAGTGGGCATATCGTCAATTTCAAATTCGGTGATCGGCTTGACCCCACTTTCCCCCCTCAAGAGGCTGTCGTAGAAAAGATCTGGATCGGAACCAAAACAAGAGACCATTCCAATTCCAGTGATGACAATGCGTTTTCTTTTTTCAGCCATAATGCTCCTCTAGTTCTAGGTCGATCACCTCCGCCTCTTGCCACAACCGCTCAATTTGATACCGTTCACGCAAGGAGGGGATAAAAAGATGAATCATCACTTCCCAAGCATCGATGACAATCCAATCTCCCGTCTGTAGCCCCTCTACGTGAGCTACTTGAAAGTGTTGGTCAGCCAACTTCTCGAGTACTGCGTTAGCCAAAGCCCTCACATGCCTCTCTACATTTCCCTCAGCAATCAGGAGATAATCAGACATGGATGAAACGTTGCGCACATCCAGGGCAATAATATTAAATCCTTTTTTATCTGCGATCACTGTAGCAAGCTGATTGAGCATCGGGCATCCGCCCTGCTTTTCCATCCTTTTTTTATCTTCCAAAACCAAAAATATTGTTCCTTCAAATGCCCTTGATTATAACCTCTTTTGAGATTACTCTCCAGCAAAACAACAGTCAGTAAATATGATGCGCGAACAGGTAGCGCAAAACGGCCGCTGGGACCAGGTGATCACAAGGAAGCCCTTGGGCCAACCGCTCCCTAATCAAAGTCGCACTAATTTCAAGCACAGGCATTTCTGTAAAACCTTTTTTAACCGCCTCATCGATCAACGGATGGCCCACTAAAGGGAGCTGCCCTCGAGGCGTCTGCCTTCTCCCCACGAGAAGAGGCACTTGCGCGATGAGCTCTTCTATCCCTTTCCAACGGGGCAAACTCGGGACAATCTCATCCGAAAGAAGAAGAAAAAAATTTCCTAGCTGTTCTTGCTTGATCTCTTTAACAGTATCAATGGTATAGCTGGCCCCCCCCCGTCGAATCTCTCGATCATCAAGCTTAAATTTTTCATAATCTTTTATAGCGAGAGAAACCATCGCCACCCGATGATGCGCACTTGTGGGGGCAGAGTCGAGCTTATGGGGAGAGATCACAGCAGGAATAAAGAGCACCTGGTCGAGGGCATGCCGATCGGCTAGCTCCAAAGCAAGGTGGAGGTGGCCAAAGTGAATCGGGTCAAATGTTCCCCCGTATAAACCAATGCGCTTCATCACACTAAAAAGAGGAGCTCGCGGTATTTAGGCAGCGGCCACAGCGAATCGTCCGTAAGCCTTTCGATCTGATCGACATAGCCACGCAACTCCATCCCTTTGGGGACAATCTGGTCGCAGCAATGGACTCCTAAGTCTTCTCCTGTGAGTGTTTCTGCTTGGCGGAGCAGTTGTTCGAGTTCCTGGGCGAGTGAGCCACTCGCATCAATTGCTTTTTGGAGCCTTTTTCCGATCTCAAGAGCTGCTTGAGGCTCAAATCCCCCCTCTTTTGCACTCTTGTGTGCTCTCCCTATCTCTCCTAAAGAGCGCATCGCCGCGGGAAAGATCTGCGTGAAAAACATTTCCAACATCAGTTTTGCTTCAATGAAGACCGTCTTCGCATACATCTCCACTTGCACCTCAAAGCGAGCTTGAAGCTCGCGAGGCGTGAGAATTCCCTCAAAGAGTTTAGCCGCTTTTGGGCTCTCTAGCGCCTTAAAGGCGTGCAAACTTTTAGACTCATTGGGGAGGTTCCGTTTTTTTGCTTCTAACGCCCATGCAGCACTGTAGTTATCTCCAGAAAAGCGGATGGGGCGAGACCCTTTTAAACTCTCCCGAATCACAGGCAAGGCAGCTTCAGCAAAGTTGTTCAAAGAGTCCCCGTGGAGGGCTTTTTCCGTTTTTGCAAGAAGCTCTTCAAGCGCTTCTGCCACAGCAAGTCCCAACACAGTCATGGGAACTGCGCAGTTCGCCGAAGAGCCGACAGCGCGGTACTCAAACTTATTGCCGGTAAAGGCAAAAGAGGAGGTACGGTTGCGGTCGGTGTTATCCCTAGGCAAATCAGGTAAAATGGGGATCTTGAGATCATGCTTGCCTTTTCCTCGCAAAGCCCCCTCTTTACCCTCTTCAATGTCGTTTAAAAATCGCTCGAGAGCTTCACCTAGAAAGATCGAGATCACTGCTGGAGGGGCTTCGTTAGCCCCTAACCTAAAATCGTTGCCCGCAGTCCCAATCGAAGCGCGCAGCAAGTCCGCATGGCGATGCACTCCTTGCAAGACAGCGGTCAGCAGAAAAAGAAAAACGAGACTCTTTTCAGGGGTATGCCCTGGATCGAGAAGGTTTACCCCTCGATCAGTGGCGAGTGACCAATTATTGTGTTTCCCTGAGCCATTGACCCCTGCAAAGGGCTTTTCATGGAGCAAGCAGGCAAGGTCATGCTGGAGGGCTCTTTGGCGCATTAGCTCCATCAAAAGGAGGTTGTGGTCAACGGCCACATTCGAGCGCTCGTAGAAAGCGGCAAACTCATGTTGCGCAGGGGCGACTTCATTATGGCGCGTCTTAAGAGGGATCCCTAACTCGAGCGCCCGATCTTCCACATCTTTCATGTAGCGCAAAACGCGGTCTTTGATCGCAGCAAAATAGTGGTCTTCGAGCTCTTGTCCCTTAGGAGAGGGGGCTCCAAAGAGGGTTCTACCTCCAATCATTAAATCGGGGCGCAAATCGCGCAGAGTGCGATCGATGATAAAGTACTCTTGCTCCCACCCCAAGGTCGAATAGACAGAGTTAGCCTCAATCTTTGCGTGGGAGAGTAAACGCAAAACAGCGGCATTGAGGCGCTGATCTGTTCTCAGGAGGGGAATTTTGTGATCAAGTACATCCCCATTCCATGAGTAAAAAACAGAAGGAATAAAGAGCGTGATCCCATCGCCCCCCTTCCACACAAAAGCAAAAGAGGCGGGATCCCAACCCGTATATCCGCGCGCCTCATAGGTGCTGCGCAAGCCTCCAGAGGGAAAAGAAGAGGCATCTGGTTCCCCTTGAATCAGCTGCGCCCCATCAAACTTTTCAATCACCTGATCTGCGCTGCACCAATGTAAAAAAGAGTCGTGTTTTTCAGCGCTCATCCCCGTCAGCGGTTGAAACCAGTGACAAAAGTGGGTCGCTCCAAGAGCCGTTGCCCACTCTTTCATCGCCACAGCAATTGCATCTGCATGATCGGGGCGAATCTTCTCCTTGCCCTCAATGGCAGCTGCCACATTCTCATAGACGTTGCGAGGGAGCATCTTCTGCATCACCTGCAAGGAAAAGACAAGCCCGCCGAATCGAGTCATGGGGGGGGAGCGCGTTGAAAGATCTGTCTCCTCTTTACGCCGTTTTCCAATCCATGCAACGGCTTTATCTCTTTGCGCCATCTTGCGTCCTTTTTAGATCACTTCCCACCCGCGCTCTTTACAAATCGCCCTTAGCTTGCGCCCCGGCTGCACTCCCACAGCTTCTCCCGCGACCTCAAGTAAAGGCAAATCCTCTGTACTATCAGAGAAGGCAGCTATTGCCTCTCTTCCAAGGCAAAGAGAGCGGGCCCTTTCCAACACAAGGCGAGCCTTTTCTTCTCCTACAATAAAATGGTGGATTGTATCGAGAAGGTTGCGATTGTCAACGCCATAGCGCGTCGCCGCCCAATCGTCCACTCCAAGTCTGCGAGCTACAGCGCTCACTAAAAAATCGGGAGCACAGGAAATCAGCATCACATGCGCTCCACTTTTTTGAAAGGCGCGCAAGCGCTCTAAAGCGGGATGGTAGCACCGTTTTTCCAACCACTCATCGAGAAAGACTTCCACATCGCGGCACAAAGTGCGCAGCGAATAGCCGCGCAAAAAACGGCGTAGCACTTTTGTATGCAAAAGACGCAAAGAGCGCTGCAAAAATTTATGTCGAAAATAGGTGCCTGTGCAGTAGAGGGCCGACCAAAAACGCATTTTCCCTATTCTGTAAAGAAAGGCGCCAAAGGCAAAACTGATGTTCCCTCGGATCAAAGTGTCATCGAGGTCAAAAACAGCTAAAGTAGCAGAGCTCATCGTTGGCCAATCTTCTGCTCGAGCTCCGCAATGGAAGCTTCGATCTCCTCAAGACGGCTCTTCTCAGCTTGGAGTTGTTGGTCCAATTGGAGAGCGGCTTCAATATCAAAACCAGAACCTCCAGCAGCCTTGCGGAGCGCTTCAATGTCTTCTTTCACTTTAACGCGCCTCTTTTTCCTCTCTCTAAGGACAAAGAGAACTCCCGATTCTCCCTCTTGTGCCAGCTGAGCTTCCTCTTGTACCTTCACGAGCCGATCCTCAAAGAGGAGGAGGTGATTGAGTAGCTTTGCGCGCTCTCCTCGAGCAAGAGGAGATCGCTCGATCTTCTCGCGCATCTGATCAATGGCCTCTCTAGAGACCTCTAAACGGTGAAGTTCCTCTTTCAACGCGACAAAGCAGCGCTGAATTTCCTCTTGCTGTTTCGCCTTCTCCTCTCTCACCCGTTCGAACAGCTGTTGACGCACAGCTGCCAACTTATCGCGCCAATTTTTCCTCTCCGCTGGAGGAAGATCCATCTTTTTTAGCTCTTGAGAGAGCGCGTCGAGCTCTGCTGTGATCTGATCATTCGTGAGTTGCAACGCGCAGGTGGCAAGCTGCTCAAGCTTGAGCTCAAAACCTTCTAAAGAAGAACGGGAGGAGGCTTTTTTCTGGGCAATGTCCTTCTTCCGCTCTTTATCGGCGGAGCGGACGAGGTCCCAACACTCACTTAAGCGCTCACGTGAAGTGGAAAAGGCGTGGGTATTGAGGGTCAAGAGCTTTGCAAAGCCCTGCAGTCCTCTAATTTCTTCTCGCAAGATGTAGAGAGGGCCTTGAGGCTCCCCTTGGGAAAAAGAGGCCGCAATAAACCGATCGACCTCTTCGACGAAATCGCGGCTGATCTGTTTCGTTAAATCTCTCCTAACGGGAAATACCTTATCGCCGATCGACGAGAGGCGTTTAAATAAACGGGTGCGATCGCGCACGCGCATGCTTTGCGCCCCAATTTCCTTACGTAAACTATTGATCCTTTGCGCACTGTTATTAAGAACAGCGAGCTTTCTTTGCATCAAATCGTAATGGGATAGTCTCCCTTCAAGGAGCTTGCAAGGGAAGGGAAGTGTGAGCGGCTCAAGTTGGCTCACCTTTTGATCCAGATCGCTGGTCTCTTGGTCGAGCGCCTCAACGGCTAGTTCGATTTGCTCAATGGCAAAGGCGGATTGCTTATCAAGATGTTCTTTAAGAGAGCGCGCTTCTTTTGAAAGATCGCTAAATTCTTGCCAAAGCTGAGAGCGAATCGCCGGATGGACCCCCTCTTTGAACAGAGGAATGCAAGCTGTCCGCACCTCCCAAAAGAGGCGGAACCTAGGTGTTTGCCCTTCAGAAAGGAGAATTCGCATCAGGTTGAGAGAATGGCGAATTTTTTCTTCGACAGAAGGGAGCTGGTCTAGCTCTTGGCGAAACTTCTCGATCGAATCTATGTGTTCAGTCATGACGTCCATTGAATTGCTCCGAATTGTGCCGATTCGACTTTATTTTGTCGAGCTTAAGCGCGACCAAAAAACAGCTCTTGACAGATCGTCCGAAGCAACGGTACGGTAGTTCCTATGTCTCGTATTTCTTTTGAAAAAGGTATTGAAAAATTCAAGACCACCCCTCTTGAGGAGCTCCAGCGAGAAGCTGCCGCTGTACGCAACCAAAAAAATCCTAAAAACCGCGTCACGTTTGTCATCGACAGCAATCCTAACTACACGAACATTTGCAATGCAGATTGCAGCTTTTGTGCCTTTTACCGTCATCCGGGAGCTAAAGATGCGTATCAAAAGACGGTAGACGAGGCGCTCAAAAGTGTCGAAAGGGCCCATCAAGCGGGCTGTTCGACGGTGATGATGCAGGGAGGATTGGCCGACTATCCCCTCGAATTTTACACCGAACTTGTGCGACAAACCCGCCTCCGCTACCCCTCAATCCTCCCCCACTATTTCACTGCCCCTGAGATTTGGAACTGCGCCAAGGTGAATCATCTCTCTTTAGAAGAGGTGCTGCAGGCTCTTTACGATGTAGGGCAGCGCTCTTTGCCTGGAGGAGGCGCTGAGCTCCTCTCTGAACGGGTCCGTTTGACCATTAGTCCTAAAAAGATGGCCCCTGGCGCCTGGATTGAGGTGCACAAAACAGCCCACCGTGTCGGAATGCGCTCAACAGCGACGATGATGTATGGGCATATTGAAGAGGCGGAGGACATCCTTCTCCATCTCGATGCGCTGCGCACGTTACAAGATGAGACGGGGGGCTTTACCGCCTTTATCCCTTGGAGCTACAAGCCCGATCGGACAGCCTTGCGCCGCAAGGTCAAAGATTGGGTGGGGGATGTTGCCTACTTGCGCCTTATCGCCTTTTCTCGCCTTTATCTCGATAACTTTGATCACATCCAGGCCAGCTGGTTTAGCGAAGGGGTGGAGGTGGGGATCAAAGCCTTGCAGGGGGGAGCTGACGACTTTGGGGGAATTATTCTCGAAGAAAATGTGCATCGGGCCACTGGCTTTGTCCATCGCGCTGACATCTCTCATATGTTGCGCTACATTCGACAAGCGGGTTTTACCCCTGTGGAACGCAACTGTCTCTATGAAATTTTGAAGATTTACGACTCTGAAGAGGTTTTGGTCCCTGTTGCACAGGCAGTGGATGAAGAAAACCAACTCGCCATCATTTCAAGAAAACGGTCTTAGATATACCCACCTATCGTGATGAGGGAGTTCTTGAGGAGGATCCACTCGGATTTTCCTATCATTGTCCATCGAGTAATCTTTAAGGTAATGAGCTGCAATGCGTATATGCGCTATGAAAGCCATATAATCCGCATCACCTTCTAGCTCACCTTGATGGTAAAGGCTCGTGACAACCTTATCCCCTTCCCATTCCACGGATATTCCTCTTACGGCAGGGGAAAACACCGCACCAAGATAAACACGTTTAGCTATATCGAATAATTCTTCGTTTTTGTCTTTTTGAGGCGGAGGAGGCAGCTTGGAGAGATCCGTGAGAATGTCTCCTTCAAGGATTGAAGGAATCAAACTTGGAAGCTCCTCATATTTTCCCGATTTCTCCTGTTTTCGAAACACCTTTTCCCAATAGTGGCGTTCTTTGATAGATAACTCGTCCTCATCGTAACTACCTCTTGCAAGCATCCTCACGACATCGTGGTAAGGTTTTTTCCGAGCTACAGCTTGGAGAATAGCTACCGCTTCTTTCTGAGAAACTGGGGGAATGCCTGGCACATTGCTACAATCTGCATACCACACTAAAAGTGCTGGAGGAGCCGGCGTTATTTTGTTCAAGGCCTCACGGTAGGCTCGGTATCTCTCATCATACCTGTTTGCGCAAAAGCAAACAGACCCCAAATATGCGTCATGTTGCCAATTTTTATTCCATTCTCCCAGGAAACGATCACGTATTGTGTACAACATCTCTATTGCGTAATGACGGCAGGGATCGTAGCTAGAACCATAGATATCTAAGCGGCTAGCTACCCGCATGGCATCAACGAAGGGCAATATGTTTACAAGGTCATAGGGACGGTATGCGCACGCTATACTTTCAATAATTTTTTTTTCTGTGTTATTCACTCCACCCAAGCATTTTTAAGTGTAACCTCTTGTGTCTCTAAACTGGTCTCGAAAACCGCTTTGACAGTTTCTCCTTTAATTGTCTTTTTATGCCTCACAACCTTTACTCCTTCTCCACTCGGCATAAATGCATCAAAATATTTTTCAGACATTATTCCTTCTTTTTCAAGCAAAGCTATCACTGCTCGAAAATTCTCTTCCATATTTGCTGCGCTATTAATGGGATGTTTGATTGGAACCACTCTTTCCCAAGCTACGTAAGCGTCTAACGAGCCCATCTTTTTAGCGTGTTCGGGTTATGGCACCCTTGTGATTTTCACAAACAAGAGGTGGGTATGCCAACAGCATTGAGGCAAGAGAAGAGGGAGTGGTGGCGGGAA
>JAFEGQ010000140.1 GCA_018239785.1 Verrucomicrobiota bacterium | reverse complement strand
TGGTTTTTTCAGAAGTCGCTATTCCACTTTGCCTGTACGGATAAAAGGTGCCAGCCTTATGCGAAAGAGCTTTTTAGGCAGCTTGCCGTCTTTATTTGTAAAATGGGATTAGCAGATATTAAGTACAATAATATTCCCATCATGCCAGATGGACGTGTTGCCCTCTTTGATCTTGATGAACGCAATGCCCTTAAGGGATTACTTTCTGGGTGTGTTGTGGCTGAGAGGCCTTATGGGCTTTTTAACATGCTGCCCTACGAATGGTTTGATGAGCTGTCAGAAGAGGTGAAGAACCATCTTGAGGGAGAAAAATTTAAAATATTTCAAGGGAAATTGCCAGTTCTAAAGGAGCGGGCAAAGAAGAGAGCAGACCAGCAAGAACTCTTGCGCCAATTTTATTCTAGCAAGGGCATTACTTTTCCAAGGCAATTTTTTACGTATGAGATGAAGGATTTCTCAAAATATCCTCAGAAAGTCAAAATAGCTGTGGAAGTATTTTTTAATCACATTGCAAAGGAAATAGAGTCTCTCGATCTTTTGGATATGGGAAGAGGTCGAAAGATAAAGTTGGATACTCAAAGTGATGGCAAATTTTTTTCAGCTATACGTGGCAAACAAGCCATGACTTATATGGAATACCGGTCTATCCAAGAAGAATTACTGAAAGCGTTAGAAGCGGAAGGGTATCTTTTTGCATATAAAATTGCGGGGACGGGAAACCACATCTCTGCTTATCTCTAATCTCAACCGGTTTCGTGCAAACGCTCATCAACTTGAAGATTTCACCAAATTCGGTTTTCTTAATTTGGTGACTCCTGTAAGCTGAAGAAAATTGGTCACCAAATTCACTTATGACTCACTCCTTCATTGGCCGCAAACGGGAACTGCAGCTCTTAAGCGGACTTTTCAAAAAAAAATCAGCTAGCTTAGTCGTGATTCGCGGAAGGCGGCGCATTGGCAAGAGCCGATTGGCCCAAGAATTTGCCAAGCCAACTCCCCATTACATCCTGTCCGGCCTTCCCCCCAGCGCAGACCTTTCAGCTGCAGATCAGCGAGCGGAATTTGCTCGTCAGCTCCATCGGGAAGTCAAGATCCCCCTACCCAGAGCTGATGATTGGGGGGATCTATTTTGGCACTTAGCCCAGCAAATACAAAAAGGGAAGTGCGTTGTCGTTCTAGACGAGATCAGTTGGATGGGATCAAAAGATCCCACTTTCCTGGGAAAACTTAAGATCGCCTGGGATCTCTACTTTAAAAATAATCCCCACCTGGTCCTCATTCTCTGTGGCTCGATTTCCAGCTGGATAGAATCCAATATCTTGAGCAGTACAGGATTTCTTGGGAGAATTTCTCTAGATATTGTCCTAGAAGAGCTTCCCCTGCACGAATGCAATGCCTTTTGGAATGCAGAGGAAAAACGGGTTTCTTCTTTCGATAAATTTAAAATCCTCTCAGTTACAGGAGGGGTCCCTCGCTACCTCGAAGAAATTGTACCTCAACAGAGCGCTGAGACTAACATCGGAAGATTGTGCTTTCAAAAAGAGGGCTTTCTTTTTTCAGAATTTGAAAGGATTTTTTCCGATCTCTTTTCCCAAAGAAGCGCAACCTATAAAAAGATTGTAGAGCGATTAGCTGATGGGCCGTGTGATCTCAAGGAGATTTACTCCTTCCTGAACAGAGACAAAAGCGGCACCATTTCCACTTACTTAGATGACCTTGTGGCTGCAGGTTTTGTCGCCCACGACTACACATGGCACATGAAAACAGGTTTAGACTCGAAATTAAGTCACTATAGGTTAAAAGATAACTACCTGCGATTTTATTTAAAATACATTCAACCCAACCAAAAAAAAATCCAGAGAGGAGGGCTCAAGTTACTCCCTCAATGGCAATCCATTATGGGGTTGCAGTTTGAAAATCTGGTTCTTAACAATCGTATTAGCCTCTACCAACTTCTCGAGATTGATTCCTCAGACATCATCAACGACAACCCCTTCTTCCAGAGAAAAACGAAAGAGCGTCCCGGCTGCCAAATTGATTACATGATCCAAAGCCGATTTGGCACTTGCTACCCTTGCGAAATTAAATTTCAATCTAGCCCCATTACAACGGCGATCATCCCTGAAATCAAACAAAAGCTAGACAATCTAGCGATTCCCAAACACATTTCTATGCGACCGGTACTTATTCATGTGAACGGCGTTGATCCAGCGGTTGAAGAAAGTTCATTTTTTACTTCCATTATTGATTTTACCAAGCTTCTCGCATGAGCTTTGGCTGTAAAATTTTCTAAGCAATTAATAATGAGAGACTTATAAATTTACTCAATGCATTGAGTGAAATCTCTCAATACACTGAGTAAACGGCGACACTATTCACAAGAGTCTAAGCTCGAAGAAGAATTTTTAATTCTGAAGTTGATGTCTTCTTGCTCTGCAATTTTGATCCCAGGGATATTGCGGACCCCCTGCTTGACTGCTTCGTCAATTTTGTAGGGGTCCAAAGAGAGATATTCACGAGGGACCAAATCTTTTTGCTCTAACTCCCACACCCACTTTTTGACGCGGATCAGCTTGCCCTCGTTGACAGACATGCCCTTGGCATCTGACCCTTGCAGATACTTGACCAGCTGAGTTTTAAGATGTTCCTCAATCCCCTCGAGCTGAACCTCATATTCTTTGGCGATTTTGTTGAGGGCTTTTTGGAAGTTAAAATGGGGGCGGATGATCGATAACCTTTTTTCCTTGAGCTGCTTGCGAATTTTCTTCGCCTGCAAGTTCATGGAAAGCGCCCATTTGGCGCTTTCTTCATTCTCAATGACGTGATGGGAGGCGCGAGAAGCTAGTGGTGTGAGATCGAGTTGTTGGGTCAATAATTGCGCCGCTTGCTCAACGCTGAATGCTTCCAAGTCAGACATGTTAAGCGGAGGGGATTGTTAGGCGTTGGTACTTAGGCAAAGCCCGGATGAGCCGATTGATCCGCAACTGCTCTTGCCGGCGTACTCGCTCGTCATTGATGGGATTCGTATCGTTATAAACGAGGAGGATCCGCTTAATAAAAACGACTTGCTTCCCAGCCATCTCTAACATGGGAAACATGGTGGCCAAGTCAGCACACACCTGCCAATAACGGCCATCCTCACCTCTTAGGTCTTCGTCGCGCAGATGGCGCCATAGCAGATACTTATAGGTGCGCAGATGCGTATAGCGCCAGGCGCGCTTCCGATAGAGATTAAAACGGCGCGTTACCCAGCTCGCCTCTCGACAGCACCCTATCTCCCCCGTATTGTAACGCACATACTGCCCATACGTGAGAAGAGGACGAGATTCTTCGTACACCTGATTGACATACTCCAACACGCGCTCATTAAAGAGCCAATCATCCCCATCTAAAACGACAATGACATCCTCGTCCACACACTCAAGAGCCTTTACCCCTTTGACCAAATTCTCAAGGGTGCCGCAATTAGTTGGATTATAAATCGCCTTCCACCCATTCCTTGCGACAAAAGAAGCGATGATTTGCCGTTGCTCCTCTTGCGTCGAGGCATCATCAATGACACAAACGTCGTAATTCTTGTAGGTTTGACTTTCGAGAGAGGAGAGCGTTTTTCCAATCCATGCTGCTGAATTGTAGGAAGGGACGACGATCTTAAAGCGAGTAGTCATAAGGCGAGACGAGAGTACTTCGGTAACTTTCGAATAAGCTCATTTGTTCGCCTCTGCTCTGGCAGTCGAATGATCGCATCACTGATCGGATTGCCGTCGTTGTAAATGAGGAGGATCCGATTAACAAAAGCAATCCTATTACCAGCCATCTCGAGCATAGGAAACATGATCGCTAAATCCCAAGAGACCTGCCAATAACGACCATCCTCCCCTCTCAAGTCTTCATCGCGCAAGTTGCGCCACAATACATACTTAAAAGTGCGCAAATGGGTGTAGCGCCAATTTTTCTTCCTAAAACGGCGAAAGTAACGGGTACCCCAACTCACTTCCCGACAGCAACCAATCTTGCCATTGCTAAAACGAACGTATTGCCCATAAGTGAGAAGAGGACGAGACTCTTCATACACTTGGTTGAGATGGTCCAAGACACAATCATTGAATAGCCAGTCATCCCCATCCAACGTGATGATCACATCGTCATCTGCACACTCTAAAGCTTTAATCCCTTTGACGATGTTCTCAAGAGCGCCGCAATTGGTGGAATTGTAAATCGCCTTCCACCCATTCCTTTCGACAAAGGAAGCGATGATTTGCCGTTGCTCCTCTTGCGTGGAAGCATCGTCAATCACACAAACGTCATAATTCTTGTAGGTTTGACTTTCCACAGAGGAGAGAGATTTTTCAATCCAAGCTGCTGCATTGTAAGCTGGGATGACAATCTTAAAGCGCATGCTCATTCGTTCACCACAAAATTGAGCAGCCGATTGGGAACGAAAATAACAGACTGAATGTTCCCTTTCAAGTGCTGAGAAATGTTCGGATGGGCTTTTGCTAAAGCAACGATCGTCTCCTCATCTTGATCCTTAGGCAGCTCAAAACGACCGCGCAATTTTCCATTCACCTGGACGACATAAGTCACTTGAGCGTCAACAAGATAAGAGGGATCTACTTTGGGGAAAGACTGATGGCAGATGAGATCGTTATGCCCCAATTTCTCCCAAATCTCTTCAGCACAATGGGGGGCAAAAGGAGCCAGAGCAATCGTTGCCATCTCGATGGCTTCTTTAGATACGTGCGGAAGCTTTGCAAGCTCGTTTGAAAAGGTCATGAATTTAGAAACTGCCGTATTAAACTGGAGCTTTTCAATATCTTCTGCCACCCCATGGACTAAGCGGTGGGCAAGTCTCAAAGCTTCTGGAGAAGCAATGTCCTTTGCTTGCTCAGCGAGCTCAAAAAAGCGGGATAAAAAGCGGCGGCACCCACTGACCCCATCGGTATTCCACACTTTTTCTTTATCAAGAGGGCCCATGAACATTTCATAGAGGCGGAGCGCATCAGCTCCATAAGTTTCGACAATCTCATCGGGATTAATCACATTCAATCGCGATTTAGACATCTTTTCGATCTGGGATACAAGAAGCTCCCCTGTCGTCCGATGAAAGTAGTCCTCCCCCTCTTGGCGCACATCTTCAAGAGGGACATACCCTCCAGTGGTCTTCTTGTAAGAGCGGCAGGTGATCAACCCCTGATTATAGAGCTTCTGAAAAGGTTCAGAAGTGGGCACGAGACCAAGATCGAAAAGGACTTTATGCCAAAACCGGGCGTAGAGAAGGTGCAATACCGCATGTTCGACCCCTCCAATGTAGAGGTCTACGGGGAGCCACTCTTTTAAAAGGTCAAAATTGCAAAAGTCCTCCTCATTGCGCGGGTCGATAAAACGGAGATAGTACCAACAAGAACCGGCCCATGTAGGCATGGTATTGGTCTCCCGCAATGCCTTCTTCCCGGTCTTGGGATCCACCACTTCAACCCATTCTTTGACGGAAGCCAAGGGGCTTAAGCCCTCCCCCGTTGGCTTGTAATTTTCCACATCTGGAGGAATGAGGGGCAATTCGTCGGGGGTAAGCGCCCTTTTTGTCCCATCTTCAAAGTGAAGAATGGGGATCGGCTCGCCCCAGTAGCGCTGACGAGAAAAAAGCCAATCGCGCAATTTGTAGTTGACCTTGCGCTCCCCTTTCCCCTCTTGCTCGAGCCAATTCGCCACGGCTTCTTTCGCAAGAGAAGAGGTGAGCCCATTAAAGGGTCCGGAGTTGACCAAGCGCTCTTGCTCAAACACCTGGATCACAGGCAGCTGATGTTGCTGAGCAAATGCAAAATCCCTCTCATCATCTGAAGGGACAGCCATCACAGCTCCATGCCCATAGGTGCCCAAAACGTAATCGGCCACCCAAATGGGCAGAGGCTCACCTGTCGCTGGATGCTTCGCATAGGAGCCCGTGAAAACCCCTGTCTTGTCTTTGGAGTGCTCGAGCCGGTCGATATCGCTTTTCACAGCTGTCCGCTTTTGATAGAGCTCAACAGCAGGCCTTTGAGCTTCGGTGGTCAAACTTGCGACTAAAGGATGCTCTGGAGCTAAAACCAAATAGGTCACCCCATAAAGGGTGTCAGGACGGGTTGTATAGACTAAAATGACCTGACTAGCTGCATGGAAAGAGATATCACACCCTTCGCTTCTTCCAATCCAATTGCGCTGTAATCGCTTCACCCCTTCTGGCCAATCGAGAGAATCGAGATCATCTAAAAGGCGATCGGCATACTGAGTGATGCGCAAGATCCACTGCCTCAGAGGCCTTTTTTCAACCAGATGCCCCCCTTCGACAGAGCGCCCATTTTCCACCTCTTCATTGGCCAAAACCGTCCCTAAAGCTGGACAATAGTTCACGGAAATTTCTGCCTCGTAGGCAAGTCCCCTCTGATAGAGCTTGGTGAAAATCCATTGGGTCCACTTATAAAACCCAGGGTGACTTGTCGCAAGTTCCCTCCCCCAGTCGTAGGAAAAGCCTAGAGATTTAAGCTGCCTCTTGTAGGTGGCGATGTTTTGCTTAGTCGTTTGAGCAGGATGAGTCCCTGTCCGAATGGCATACTGCTCAGCCGGCAGGCCAAAACTATCCCACCCCATTGGATGTAAGACATTGAAACCCTTCGCCCTCTTATAACGGGCGACAATATCGGTCGCTGTGTAGCCCAAAGGGTGACCCACATGAAGTCCTGCTCCAGAAGGGTAGGGAAACATGTCAAGAACGTAATATTTGGGCTTGTTTGAATGGAGCTCTGTGGCAAACGCGGATCGAGTTCTCCAAATATCTTGCCATTTTTTCTCAATGGACTCGTGAGAATAGCTCATGTCAATCCACTCATTCTTGCCCTTCTGCTCTCACAAACCAGGGAAAGGTGTTGGCAAAAGCCCCGACAGCAATCAGAGAGGAAAAGGCTTTCCAATGCAAAGAGCGACTATGAGTCATTTGCACGGCAAAGAGGCCCAAAAAGACGTTGGTCAACTTGGCTAAGTTCCGCTCGACAATATGGACTTTTTTCGCAATCGGCGTGACAACACCCCACCCCAATG
>JAFEGQ010000013.1 GCA_018239785.1 Verrucomicrobiota bacterium | reverse complement strand
TCCAAGATGGGTCTGCCTTCGAGGTCATATTCGAGATAGCGGTGGGTCAAGCGAGAGGAGGAAACAGTGGCGAGATAAGGCCCTCGATAGGTGTAGCTGACCTCTTGGCCAAGGTATGAGAGGTGAGTGCGTCTGCCTAAACGATCTCTTTTGTATCTGATGGTGCCTGAGGGAGTTGTTTCAGAGAGAAGGCGGTTGTGGGCATCGTAGGATCTAGAAACGTCGTTGACGGCGATGAGGTTATCGGCTGCGTCATAGGTGTAGGTGTACGAAAAATCGGGCCCTTCATGAGAGGCAAGGCGGCCTAAGACATCATAGGTTCTGTAGAGATGGGCTCCGTCTGGCTTGATGGTGCCGTTGAGGCGGCTTGCAGAGTCATAGAAATAGCGGGTGATGCGGGGCAATTCGCAGTTAAGCCCTTCCGTGGATTGAATGAGTAAATTGCCTGGGCCATAGGTGTTGCTAAAGGCGTAAGTGCGGAGCATTTGGCCTTCAGAGAGGACTTGGTGCTCCTGTTTGACCTCGTTGCCATTGAGATCGTAAAAATAATCGACTTGAGAGAGGAGATGATTTTGGGCATCTCTTTGCTCTTCGTGCAAGAGATGCCCTTGCTCGTCTTTGTAGGTGAGAGTTTGTCTGCCAAGGGGATCTGTGGTGGTCGTAAGACGAACCGTTTGCCCTTCGAAGGGAACTTCTCCATAGGAGATCGTGGTGACTTGTCCAAGGGCGTCCACTTGTTGGATAGGCCTGTTAAAGGAATCGTAGTCGGTGGTTGTGGAGGAGAGAAGGGTGGATGTTCTGATGACGTTGCCAGCTAAATCGTAGATCGTTTCATTGCGCTGATAGGCTTTGCCAGTTTCGTCTTCGAGCTGCTCAGCAGTGATCCGATCGAGAAGGTCGTATTCTAAGCGCTTGAGGAGGTAGTGCTGAGGATCCGACCAAGAGAGTTCGGCAATTTTGCGCCCCCGTGGGTCATACGTGTACTCCGTGAGCTGATCTTCCTTGCGCATTTGGAGGAGCTGACCATTTTCATTGTAGGAGTAGTGCGCTGTAAAGCCGCGAGGGTCGGTGTGTTGGAGG